>JAYVYJ010000050.1:0-39711 GCA_043784465.1 Hyphomicrobiales bacterium | reverse complement strand
CCTTGGCCTGCCCGAAGACCGCCGTCACGAGCGCATCCGCCCCGCCAACATCCGCACCACGCTGATTCTCCCGCAAGGCCGCGAAGTGGTCGCCACCATCGTCGACGTCTCCCGATCGGGCGTCGCGCTGTCCTTCGCCAATGCGTTGACGATGACCGTGGGCACGCCGGTCACCGTAGGCGCCGCCCAGGGGCGCATCGTTCGCCCGCTCGCCAACGGCGTCGCAGTGGAATTTTCGCGAGTCATTCCGGAAGATGAATTCAACAGCGACGTGACGCTGTGACGGCGACCCGCGCTTAACCTTGACGCTACGGAAGAGCGAGATCGCTAAAATGCGAGCGATTTTTCCCAGACCGTGGCGACGCGACGCGCCTTAATATTGTGGGACCCGAGATGAGGTCCCCATGGCGCTTCCCAAATCCCCGCTCTTTCCCGTCGCCTTTCTTGGGCTGGCGATCTCGCTGTTCGGCGCGGCTGACCCGCTGGCCGCGGAAGAGGCGGCGACCGCCATCGCCCCGCCCGCCGTGCGTCTTGGCGCGGTCGCGCCGTGCCGCATCGTGCTGCCTACGTTCGAGCGCGAGGTTCCGTCGCACGCGGCGGTCACCCCGACGCGTTATCCCGGAGGCGCGCGGCTGAGCCAGCCGGTCGCCGCGCCCTGCCCGGCGCGTCTCCAGACGTTCGACCTCTGACGGGGGTTCCGGCTTGATGGTCTCGCCTGCACCCGGCGAGCAACTGCTATGAGTGGGGACGTCTAAACCGCCGTCAGACCGGCGGCGTACCGTCGCCAGTTCGCGACATAGCGGTCGGCCGAGTCCTTCAGCCGCGCCACGGTCGCGTCGTCGAGCGACCGCACCGCCTTGGCGGGAGAGCCGACGATCAACGAACGGTCGGGAAACGTCTTGTTCTCCGTGACCAACGCGCCCGCGCCCACCAGACAATCCTTGCCGATTACGGCGCCGTTCAGCACGATGGCGCCCATGCCGATCAACGAGCGGTCGCCGATCGTACAGGAATGCAGGATCGCGTTGTGGCCGACGGTGCAATCGGCTCCGATACGGAGCGCAAGCCCGGCGTCGGTGTGCATCGTGACGCCTTCCTGGATATTGGAGCGCGCTCCCACGGTCAGCCGCTCGTTGTCGCCCCGCAACACCGCGCCAAACCAGACGCCGACGTCTTCCCCCAGTTCGACGTCGCCGATCAGCACGGCCGTCTCGGCGATCCAGAAGCGGCCGGGCGGGGGCAGAACGGGCGTTACGCCATCGAGCGCATAGATCGGCATAGGTTCACACGTCTTCGAGGTCGATGTCGAGGATCGCCATTTCGAGCGTGTAGCTCTGGCCTCTGGAATCGTCGACCGTCAGAATGCCGATATGGTCGGGACCATTGTTGAGTTCGACCGAATCCGTTTTCTTCATGCGCGAAGCGGTGGTCAGCTTGTCGTTACCGAACCTCTTGCGCAGGA
Organism: Hyphomicrobiales bacterium; assembly: GCA_043784465.1. GTDB lineage: Bacteria > Pseudomonadota > Alphaproteobacteria > Rhizobiales > Beijerinckiaceae > Roseiarcus. Next base: position 38,249 of record JAYVYJ010000050.1, on the reverse strand, counting down.
AACCCTGCAATGCGGCGCGTTCGACAGGCACCTTCATCTCGAAAAAATACGAGCGGTCGCCGTCCTCTTCGTCCACCACGATCTCGCCCAGACGCGCCTCGCCGAGCATGACCTCGCCCCCGTCGCTCTTGCGCGAATGGGGCGCGACATTGATGAGTTCGCAGCCGAAGGAGCGGCGCAGATGCGCGCGAAGCTTGGTGAGTTCCGCCTTGTCCATGAAGCCCTCTCGCCTGAGGCCCCGCGTTTGCCATGCGCAGGCGCGGGCGGCAAGTCGGGCGGCTTGGGCGTCCTGCGGGTTGGGCGTCCTGGGACTTGGTCGTCCTGCGCCTTGGCCGTTCTGTGGCTTGGCCGTCAAAGGTCGGCGGCCTTGTCGGCGAGAATCTGATTCATGTCGCGCGCGGGCTCCGCGCACCCCGCTTCCCCAACGATCCGCGCCGGCACGCCGGCCACGGTTTTGTTGTTGGGCACCGCCGACAGAACCACCGACCCCGCCGCGACTCGCGCGCAATGGCCGACCTCGATGTTGCCAAGAATTTTCGCGCCCGCTCCGATCAGCACGCCGCGCCGGATCTTGGGATGGCGGTCGCCGGTCTCCTTGCCGGTGCCGCCCAGCGTCACTCCCTGAAGGATCGACACGTCGTCGTCGATCACGCAGGTCTCGCCGACCACAAGGCCCGTCGCGTGGTCCAGAAACACGCCTTTGCCGATGCGCGCGGCGGGGTTGATGTCGACTCCGAACGCCGAGGACGCCCGGCTCTGCAACAAGAGCGCGAAATCGCGCCGCCCCGCATGCAGCATCGCGTGAGCGAGGCGATGCGCCTGGAGAGCATGAAAGCCTTTGAAATAAAGCAGCGGCTCCATCATCCGCAAACAGGCGGGGTCGCGGTCGGCGACCGCGATCAGGTCGGCGCGGAAGGCGGCGCCCAGCCCGGCGTCGCGCGAGATCAGATCGTCGAACTCCTGCCGGATCAGCGCGCCCGGCAGATCGGGATGGGCGAGCCTTTCGGCGACGCGCTGGGCGATGGCGTGTTCGAGCGTGTCGTGATTGAGAATTGCGGTGACGACAAAGGCGGCGAGGGCGGGATCGCGCCGCATCGCCTCCTGCGCTTCGGCGCGAATTTGCTGGAACAGCGGATCGACCCCGAATGCGACGAGCTTGGCGGACGCGTGCATAACTCTCTCCCTCGCCGAAGCGACGGCCCCCGCAACGCGGACGGCCCGGAATCAGAGATAGGCGGCGGCCGAAAAAATCAAGAGGGGGAAGGCGCAGCGTCAGAATTGCCTCCAGTCGCCGGCGCCCGAGTTCCTGGCGAGCCGGGGTGTGGAGCCGGATCTCGCGCGCGACGGGGGCGCGGCGCGAGGGGCGAAAACGTGCGGCGCGGCGGATTTGAGGTGGCGGCGCAGGTCGTCTTCGCCGGGTTCGCCCAGCCGGAACTGCTCGACGAGCCGCGTCAGCTCCGCCGTCTCTCTCGACAGAGCATGGCTCGCGACGGTCGATTCCGCCACCATCGACGCATTCTGCTGCGTCGTGTGGTCCATCTGCGAGATGGCGGCGTTGATTTCGGCGACGCCCGTGGCCTGTTGCTGCGTCGCCTGCGCGATCTCGCCCACGACCTCGTTGATCTCCGACACCTGCGCGATGATGGTTTCCAGCGCCTTGCCGGTTTCCGCAACCAGCTTCACCCCGGAATGAACCTGCGCGCCCGAGGCCGAGACCAGTGCCTTGATCTCTTTGGCCGCCCCGGCGGACCGTTGGGCGAGCGCACGCACCTCCATCGCCACGACCGCAAAGCCTCTGCCGCTATCGCCGGCGCGCGCAGCCTCGACGCCGGCGTTGAGGGCGAGGAGATTGGTCTGGAAGGCGATCTCGTCGATGACGCCGATGATCTGGCCGATCTTGTGCGAGGAGGCGGCGATCACGTCCATCGCCTCGACCGCCTGGCGCGCGACGACGGCGCCTTTCTTGGCGTCGCAATCCGCGTTGGCGACCACGCCCGCCGCGTGCTGGGCGTTGTTAGCCGAGCCGCGCAACGTTTCGGTGATCTCCGCCAGCGCGGCGGCGGTCTCTTCTAGACCTTCCGCCTGCTGCGCGGTGCAGCGCGAGAGATTGTCGGCGGCGCTGGTGATCTCCTGCGAACTCGTCTGGAGGGACCCCGTCGACCGCGCGACGAGGCCAAGCGCGCCTCTCAGCTTGTCGGCGGCGGCGTTGAAATCGTCGCGAACGTCGAAGAATTCGGCGATGAAGCCGTCGTTCAGACGCGTGGTCAAATTGCCGTCGGCGAGCCGCCTGAGGCCGTCGCGCAGGGCGTTCATGGCGGCGGTTTGCGCCTCGCGCGCCCGGGCGCGGTGCTCGGACGACAGCCCGCGCTCGGCCTCGACGGCGGCGCGGCTGCGCTCCGCCTCGGCTTCGGCGTGGCGGCGCGCGACGGCGTTGGCTTTCAGGACTTCGACGGCCCTCGCCATTTCGCCGATCTCGTCACGGCGGCCGCCTCCGTCGATTTCCTGCGTCAGATCCCCCTCGGCCACGCTCTGCATCTGGCCGCGCAGACGATCGAGCGGGCGCTGGATTCTGGTCACGCTTAGCCAGAAGGAAAAGGCCAGCGCCGCCAGCGCGCTCATCGACCCCACCAGGCCAAGGGCGCTGAGCGAACTGCGGCTCTGTTCTCTCTGATCCTCAACGGCCCCTGCGCTTTCAAACATCAGTCTGGAGTCGAAATTGACGATGTCGTCGATTAGGGCGCGCGCTTCGTCGTCGAACGCCTGCGTCGACTTGGTCGCATTCGCCATTTTTTCGAGATCGTCGGGCCTGATCGCAAGCCCTTCGTCGAGCCCTGGCGTGGCGAGGCCGACGCGGTAAATGGGCTTGGCCCTCGCCACCAGCGCCTTGACGCGATCCTTGAATCTGGCGATCTCCTCGGCATGCCGAGGGGAAGCGTCCTGCGCCGCCTGCAACAGATTTTCCGTGACGATGGGCGCGGAGTCGAAGTCTTTCTGGGCCTTGAGGGACGCCGGCGAACGGGAATCGGAGAGAATCGCCATCGCCACCGCGTAGGGAATTTTTTCCACGACGTTGGCCGCCTGGCCGAGCTTCAAGGCGGCAAGGTCGCGATGCGAAACGATGTCCTGGGTCGAGGCGACGATGGCCTGAGATTGCAGCGCCGCCATCGCCAGCATCGCACACATGGTGAGCGCAAGCAGCGCCAGCGGGATCAGGGCCTTGCTGCGAAGTCGCAAATTGTCGAGAATCATGACGCGGGTTCCTGGATCGCCGACGCGGGATCGCCATCGACGCGATCAAGACCGTCGCAACAATCTAGGATTGCACTCTTAACCCGTCGTTAAACGCCAATCCGACGGCATCCGGTCGGCGGCCTCGCTCCTGCGAGCCACGAACTCCCGCAACGCCGCGCGCTCGCCGACGCGGGAAACCTGCAAGCTGGCGGCTTTCGCGCTTGGCGGCGGCGGGGACGCAATCGTGCAGGACCAGCCCGGCCGGGCGCGGCTCCCGTCGCTCTCGACAAGTCCGCCCGCCCTCATTCCGAAAGGGCGCGGCTCACCGCCGCCTTGTCGGGTCCGGAAAGATCGGCGACGCGCGCGGGCGAAATCCAACGTTCGGCGCCAAGGACGGCCAGAACGCGCCAATCCATCAGCCCTACGCCAAAGCGGGGCCGATACGCGCCCGAGACGCGGGCCGCGATCTTCTGAGCCAGCAGCATGATCGCAGACGGCAGCAGGAACGCATGTCGACCGCGCGCGGCGACTGGCGGTCGCAAAGCTCGCGGGGCGGGCGTCAGGCCAAGAGAGGTCTCCGGTCGCCGCCTTATGCCGCGTCGCGAGCCCGTCGTCGCGCTTGTTCGTTGCTGCGGCAACGCCATGTCGACATATCCAGCGACCAAAATAGACGCGAAGCGGTTGACGAGATAAATCGTCCGAGGTCCGCCCCTGAATCCCGGGCGCGCCTATTCCCTGAACGCCTGGTGTCCCGCCGCCTGCCATGAGATCGGCGCCAGGCTGTTTTCCCGCAAACTCTGCGGCACGGACCTTGTGTTTTATCGCCGTCAGGACGGCGCGGCGGTGGCGGTGGAAGTTGCGTGCTGGCGTCGCCTGCCGCCGCTGTAACGGGGCAAGTTGCGCGGCGACGAGGTGATGTGCGGCAATCGCGGCCTCGTTTTCCATTCGGCGGGGCGCTGCATGTTGATGCCGGCGCGGAAAACGGTCAGCCCTTCGGCTTGCGTGCGCTGTCCGTACTCAACGTCGACGGCGTAGGGGACCCTCGCGACGACCACGGCGCCTCGATCACGCTCGACACGGCCGCCAGCTGATTTCTCATACGGTTCCCGGCCGAAGGACTCGGCGCGCGCAGCGAGCGGAATTGATCTCAGCTGCGCACCGCGTAATAGCGCCCCTCCAGCGCCAGCTTGTCGCTGGTTTTTAGCGGCGTGGGGGCCTCGCGCGCGAGCACCCACAAACCCGCGACCCGCTCGCGTCGCCATGCGACCCGCGCCGTCAGCACTTCGCCCGTCAGATCCACATGCACGCCCAGCCGCGCCGGCAACCCGCAATTGCGCGCCATCAGCACGCGGAGGCCCGACGCCGAAATGTCCGCAATCGTCGCGTCGCACAGGAACGCGCCGGCGCCGTCGAGGATTTTCGCTGATTGCAGGCGTGTGCGCCGCCTTGCGGACCCGCGCGCCTCCGCGCGATAGGCCGCACGTCCCTGCCCCACCAACCAGCGCCACCGCGTCTCGTCCGCTCCGGCCGCAACCGCGTCGATGACGAGCGGCGCTTTCACAACAGCTTCGCGTCCGCCAGCGCGAAGCGCAGGCGCTCGGCGGCGCCGTGATGAGGCGTCCCGACGTCCTCGTCGTCGCTCATCACGTCGAGCACTTCGACGCGCCCGCGCTGGCCAGCCAGCGTCAGCCGGAAGAACGCCGTTACGTGATCGTGGCGAAACTCCATGTCGAGCGTCACGCTCGGCGTCGAGCCCCAAGAAAGTGCGCAATCGGCGGCGAGCGCATAGCGCAGCGTGCCCTTCTTGAAGAATAGCTCGCTCGACGAATTGACGAGATCGGCGATGTTGGCCTCCTGCTCGCCGCGCACCAGCAGGATGAATTCCGTGGGATCGGAGAGCCGGAGTTCGGTGGCTACGTCCACGATCGCGTCGGCGATCACCCGCTCATGTTCGGCCAGATCGATGTCGAGGATTTCAGTCGTCAAGGGAGCCTCCTGCGGCTGTGCGGCCAGGCCGCGCGCTTGGCTTGCAAGAAATGCACGATCTCGGCGACCGCGCGATAAAACTCCGCCGGTATCGTCGCGTCCACCGAGACCGCTTCATAAAGCGAGCGCGCCAGCGGCCTGTCCTCGATGATCGGCACGCCGTTCTCCAGGGCGATCTCGCGGATCTTCAGCGCCACCAGATCGACGCCCTTGGCCAGAACGGTCGGCGCTCCGCCTTCGGAGCGCACGTAGCGCATCGCGACGGCGTAGTGCGTGGGGTTGACGACCACCATCGTCGCCCTGGGCACGTTCTTCATCATGTTGCGGCGCGCGCGGTCGAGACGCAGCGAGCGCAGCCGCGCCTTCAGCGTGCGGTCGCCTTCCGATTGTTTGACCTCGTCGCGCAATTCCTGTCGGCTCATGCGCAGGTCGCGCCGCCAATGTATGCGCGTCCAGGTGAAGTCCGCCACCGCGATCACCAGGGTCGCCAGCGCCACCGCCGTCGTCGCCGCCACGCACAGCGTCATCAACCGCCGGGGCAGCGCCGAGACGTCGGCGAACATCGAGTCCAGCAACATTAGCCGATCCGCCGCCAGCAGAAGCGCGACGGTTGCGGCGACCACGATCAACTTGAGCGCCGCCTTGCCGAACTCCGTCCAGCCGCGCGGCCCGAACAGCCGCGAGAAGCCGGAAAACGGCGACAGCCGCTTGAAATCGGGCTCGATGCGCTTGAGCACGACGCTGGGCGCATTCTGAAAGATCGAGGCGCCGACGCCGAAGGCCATTAGCAACAGGATGGTCGGCCAAGCGAAGCGCGCGACAACGCCGGCAATCGTCATGATCAGCAATATCGCGTCGCCGCCCGTGTCCAGCCGCCAGCCCGAGGGATCGTCGATGAAGCGCGCGAGCGCGGCGGCGAGGTCGGGCGTCGCGCCGGGCAACAGGAAAAGCTCGGCCAGCAAATAGGCGATCATCGACATGAGGAACGTGACCTCGCGCGACATCGGCGTGTCGCCGCGCTCCACCGCGTCGGTGAGCCGCTTTTCGGTGGGTTCTTCCGTCTTGTCGTCGTCGTTGTCGTCAGCCATTGCGCCTCAGGCCGCGGCCATGCCGTCGTGGGAATCGTTTGAGGGCAGATCCAGTTCGCCCTTCGTCGCCATGGCGAGCACGATCTTGACCACTTCCCTGCGCGCTCTGGCGATCTCGGCGGGCTTGGCGTTCGACGCCGTGGCCAGTTCGCCCTCCACCAGACGCCTTGAGCGCGCCGCCATCGCCGAGAGCGCCGCCTCGCGGAATTCCGCATCGGTGTTGCGCAGCGCCATCACGACGAGGTCGGTCGTCAGCTTGTCGAACAACAACGCGCGCGCACGCTGCGCGAGGCGCGTCAGATCGGCGAACGAGAACAGCATGGCGCGCACGACCTTGGCGTCCTGAGGCCGCTCGGCCTCCAACGCCTTCATCACGTCGTCGGCGTCGCCCGGCTCCAGGCCGTTGATGATCTCGGCGATGCGCGCGCGGGCTTCGTCCGCCGAGGCGCCGGTCGCCCCGCCCAGCAAAACATCGCGCAACGCGCTCTCCAGCACAATCTGCGCTTGCGCGGTGATCTCGGGCGGAGCGATCAGCTTGACCAGCGCGGCGTTGCGCATGCCGCGCGGCAGCGCCGACACCAGCCTGGCGGCGAATTGCGAATCGAGCCGGGACAGAATGTAGGTGACGATAAGCGGGTGTTCGTCGGCGAGAAAACTTATGAGGAATTTCTCCGGCAGCGCCGTCAGCCCCTTCCAGACATCGACGGGGCCCGGCGAATTGGCCGCCTCCAGATAGGTCTTGACGAGGTCGGGCGCGACGGACCCGCCAACCAATTCCCGCGCATGTTCCTCGTCGCCCAGCAGGCCGGAGCTGTGAGAGAAATCTTGCTGAAACTGATCGACCATCGCGTCGAGCGTCGCGTGCGGCACCTGACCCAGCCGCGAAGCGGCGATGGTCACCTCGCGCAATTCGTCGGGCGAAAAATGACGCAGCAACGCCTGTGCGGTGTTGCGTTCCATGGCGAGCAACAGCGCCGCCGCGCGCTGCGCGCCCGTATGCGTCGCCTCGATCACGCCTTCGCCGCTCCGACGATCTCGGTCAGCGAGACGCCGTAGCGAGAGTTTTCCTCGTCGACAACGACGACTTCGCCGCGCGCGACCACGCGCCCGTTGCACAGCACGCTGACGGGCGCGCCGACTTTCTGGTCGAGCGTGATGACGGCGCCGCGCCCGAGCTTCATCAGCTTGGCGACGGGCATGGAGGTTTCGCCCAGCACGACCTGCACGGTGACGGGAATCGACAGGATCGCGTCGAGACTGGGGACGGCCAAGTCAAAGTCCGCGGCCATGTCCTCGTCAGCATCGTTACCCATGGTCTAACCGCTCTCCGCAGGACGTTTCGGTTTTGTCGTCAGGTGTTCGTCGAAGAGCCGGAATAGGCGCCCTCGACGGATTTCGCGATAATGTCTTCGATCTCCAGCGCGTAGCGCCCGTTGCGTTCGCCCAAGGAGCAAATAAAAACGCCGCGCTCGCCGCTCTCGATACGCACCCGTCCCTTGCCGCCCTCCTCGCTCAGCGGCAGCACGAAGCCCGCCCGCAGGCTGGAGACGTCGGAAAGGCTCATCTCGAACTCGTCGAGCACGGCGGTCAGCGTCAGGCTCGCCTCCGTCACGCGCCGTTCCATGCGGCTCGACCAGACGGGATCGAGATCGGCCGCGCCTGCCGCCGGTCCCCTGACGACGGCGCCGGCGAGCGCGGTGAGGAAGGGATGCGGCAGCAGCAGCGTGACGCCGAACGCGCCGGCCGGCGTCTTGACCGTCAGCGGCGCCAGCAGCGCGGACATGTCCCTGGCCCCCAGCAGCGTGTCGTCCTCCAGCGCCTCGACCGCCTCGACGTCGAGATCGAAATCGGCGACGGGCGCGAACGCGGCGCACAAGGCCGCCGCCAGCGTCCCGCCGACCTGACGCAGGATGCGCAGCTCCAGCGCGCTTGGACGGCGTATCGGCGTCGCCTTCTCCTGGTCGTTGGCCGGCTCGACGCCGAACATCGCCGCGATCGCCAGATCGACCAGCCCGCCCTCGCACAGCATCGCCATCGGCTGGCCGAGAGAAGGGCTGTTCAACAAGATCGCGGGCAGGTCCCGATGCTCGTTGAGCGCGGCGAAAGTCTGCGCGTTGCGCGTTTTCTCCGTGTTGGCGCTGAACAGCGCTCCAAAGGTCGCGCCGAGCTTCTCGGGCGCGCGCTCGGCGAAGCGCTCCAGCGAAGCGCGGAACTGAGGTGTCTTTTCGATCCCGTGATGGGCGCTGGCCTGGCGGCCTTCCCGCAACCAGGCTCCGCCCTTGTCGTCGCGGTCGCGCGCCATGGCCTAGGCCGCCTCCCTGGCCGCGCCGCCAAGCGAGGTTTCGTTCTCAACGGTGTCGATGGAGGGCCGTTCCTTGTTGGGGATCGTCTTGCGCCCGAACTCGACGGCGACCTGCGGCATCGCGCCGTTCATGTAGGCGATGAGGCTTTGCTTGACGAGCATGTAGAGGTGAAGTTGTTTGTCGCGCACGATCTTGATCTTGGAGGCGATGGGCGCCACGACTCCATAGGACAGAAAGATGCCGGCGAACGTGCCCACCAGCGCCGCGCCGATGAGCCCGCCGAGCACTTCCGGGCTTTGATCCAGCGCGCCCATCGCGTGAATGACGCCCAGCACCGCCGCGACGATGCCCAGCGCCGGGAGGCCGTCCGCCACGGCCTGATAAGAGTGCGAGGGCTTCTCCTTCTCGTGGTGAAGCGTCTCGATCTCCTCGTCCATCAGCGCTTCGACTTCGTGACTCTTGGCGTTGCCGATGATGATGATGCGGCAATAGTCGCAGATGAACGTCACGAGGTCGTGGTTGGCGAGCAGCTTGGGATAATTCTTGAAAATCTCCGATTCTTTGGGGTTGTCGAAATGCCCCTCGACCTCGCTGCGCGATTTGGAGCGCAGTTCCCGCATCAGCGCGTGCAGCGCCGACAGCACGTCGAGATAGTCGCGCGGCTTGGGCACCTTGTCGAGGATCGCCTCCATGAACGCCTTGCCGCAGTCCTTGATGGTGGAGAACGGATTGGCGACGACGAACACGCCCAGGGACGAACCGCAGATGATGAGGAACTCGAAAGGCTGCACCAGCACTTCGAGATGGCCGCCCAGCGCGGAATAGCCGCCAATCATGCTGGCGAGCGATATGACGAGCCCAATGGCGAAATTCACGCTTCTGACCCCGTCGGCTCGTCCTTCCTGAGGATTGGCGGTGAAGTCTTGCGCGAGACTGGCGCCGTCAGGTCAGGCCCGGACAAGTCGAAGCGGCGAGCCTGACGAGAGGCGAGTCCCCCCAAGGGCCTCCCAAACCTTGATCGGCGCGGATGCAGAACGGTCTTTACGTCTCCCTTTCGGCGCAGATTTCGCTGAGCCGCCGGCTCGAAACGATCGCCAACAACGTGGCCAACGCCAACACGCCCGGTTTTCGCGTCGACGGGGTCAGCTTTGCGACCCAACTGGCGAGGGCGGGCGAGGCCAAAGTCTCCTACGTTTCGCCCGGCGAAACCTTCGTGTCGATGCGCGCGGGGTCGCTGGTGACCACCGGCAACCCGCTCGACGCCGCTGTGCAGGGCGAGGGTTTTTTCGCCGTCCAGCAGAACGGCCAGACGGTCTACACCCGCGACGGGCGCATGCAGATGGACGAGACCGGCGGCCTGACCTCGCTGACCGGCGCCCCCGTTCTCGACGCCGCCGGCGCCCCGATCCAGCTCGACCCCGGCGCCGGGCCGCCCTCGATCATGCGCGACGGCATGATCCTTCAGGATGGCCGCCAGCTGGGCGCCCTCGGCCTGTTCCAACTCGACCCCGCCGCCAAACTGACTCGCGCCGGCACGTCCGGTTTTCTCTCCGACAAGCAAGCCCAACCCATCCTCAACTTCACCGCCAATTCCGTGGTGCAAGGCGCGGTCGAGCAGGCCAACGTCGATCCCGTGCACGAGATGACGCGGCTGATCGCAGTCACCCGCACCTTCGACGGCGTCACCAACGGCGTCGCACAAACCGAGACCTCGTTGACCGACGCCATCAAAACTCTTGGCGGCGCCGCATGAGCGCGTCCCGGCCGACCGCGCTCTCCCGGCTGGAAGGCGTCCTGGCGCGCGGCGGGCGGCTGGCGCCGCGCGTGACGGTGGGCGGCGCGGTCACGGAGATCGCCAATTCCCATTTCCGCGTCGCGGGTCTCTCGCGCTTCGTCCGGCTGGGCGACATCGTGCGGCTCGGCCGCGACGAGCGTTCGGCCATCGGCGAGGTCGTGCGCATCGAAGATGCGGGCATCACCGTCAAGCCGTTCGACAACCGCGTGTCGGCGGAGATCGGCGAGCGCGCCTGGCGCGCGCCGAGCCTGACGCTGTGGCCCGACGAAAGCTGGAAGGGCCGCGTGGTCGACGCGCTCGGCCGCCCGCTCGACGACGAAGGGCCGCTGACGCTTGGCGAGCGCGCGCTGCCGCTCGACGCCGAGCCGCCGCCCGCGCTCAAGCGCGCCCGCGTGCGCGAGCCCATCAAGACGGGCATCCGCGTCATCGACCTGTTCACCCCGCTTTGCGCGGGCCAGCGGATCGGCGTGTTCGCAGGCTCCGGCGTCGGCAAATCTTCGCTGCTCGCCATGCTCGCCCGCGCGCCCGATTTTCAGGCCGTCGTCATCGCGCTGGTGGGCGAGCGCGGCCGCGAGGTGCGCGAGTTCCTCGACGACACTTTGGGCGACAACCGCGCCAACGCCGTCGCAATCGTCTCCACGGGCGACGAAAGCCCGATGATGCGTCGCCTCGCCCCCAAGACGGCGATGACCATCGCCGAATATTTCCGCGACGCCGGGCAATCGGTGCTGCTGATCGTCGATTCCGTCACCCGCTTCGCCCACGCGGCGCGCGACGTGGCGCTGGCCGCCGGCGAACCTGCGGTCGCGCGCGGCTACGCGCCCAGCGTGTTCTCCGACCTGCCGCGCCTGCTGGAACGCGCCGGACCGGGACCGGAAGGATCGGGCGCGATCACCGGGGTGTTCTCGGTGCTGGTCGACGGCGACGATCACAACGATCCCGTCGCCGACAATATCCGGGGAACGCTCGACGGCCATATCGTGCTCGACCGCGCCATCGCCGATCAGGGCCGCTATCCCGCCGTCAACGTTCTGGCTTCGATCTCGCGCATTCCGCAACCGCGTTGGACGCCCGAGCAGCGCGCGCTCGTCACCCGCCTGCGCGGGTTGATCGCGCGCTTCGAGGAGACGCGCGAACTCCGGTTGATGGGCGGATATTCGGCGGGCGCCGATCCCGTGCTCGATCAGGCGATCAAGACCGTGCCGCGCATCTACGAGGCGATGACGCAGTCGCTGTCCTCGTCGCCCTGCGAGGATCCCTTCGTCGATCTGGCCACGGCGTTGCGCGCCAAGGGCGAGGAGGCGGCGGGTGGATAGGAGGAAGGCGCTGGCAACCCTCGCCGGCGCGACGGCGGGCTTTGCGGCCAGCAGGGCCGCCGATCTCGCGCTGATAGCCGGGCTCGTCGTCACCGCCGCCGGCGCGGTCGGCTTCGCCGGCTACGAGACGCTTTCGGACGACCATCGCCCCAAGATCGCCGGCATGGAATATCTGGCGATTTTCGCGCAGCCGAGCCGCCATTCCGCCGCCGCCGACAGCGCCGCCCGATCCGGCCTCGACATGAACGCGCTTGGCGCCCTGCCCCATTCGGCGCCCGAGGAGGCGGGCGGCTATGGGCTGGTGGGCGCGCAACCGCAGTTCGCGTGGCTGCGCGAGGGCAACCGCATCTTCGCCGTCACCCCGGGCGAGGACGTGCCGCGCCTGGGCCATGTCCACGCGATCGAGAGGCGCGACGGCCGATGGGCGCTGATCGCCCGCGCCGGCGAAATCCTGCTGATCGGCGGCGCTTCCGACATCGGCGCCGCGGGCGGCGGGAAGTTCGACAAGCGCATGATCTTCCGACCCCCGGGTTGACCGCTTCGACCACGGCTCGACGATGGGAACCCATCGCCGCTCTGGGGGCGGGTGCGCGCGCTTGGGGGCGAATGCGCGCACCGTCCTGGCGTGGCTCGCCCCACGGCTGCCCGGTTCATGGTTCGGGCGTGCCGACTCCGAACAGGCGCAGACTTTCAAAATCGGCGTTCCCGGAACGTGTTGAGGATGTCATGGATAACGGCACGCGTGAACCGCATGGCGTGGCTCCCCTTTGTGACCAAACGAGTCGCAAAACTCCGAGAACGAAGAGAGTTCCTGTCTCGCGCCCATGAGATCCAAACACGAGCCGGACGGCCGGGGGGCAAGCCCGGCATGAGGGGGGCGGCGGCTAAACGGGCCGACCGCCGATCTTCTCCCACAAAAACCCCAGCCCCAGCGCGGTAAATTCCGCGCGCTCGAAATTGTTCTTGCCGTGGCCGTGGCCCCCGGCGGCGGGTTCGTAGAAATGGGCGTCGTAGCCCATCGCCTTCAGCTTGGCGGCGAACTTTCGCGCGTGGCCGGGATGGACGCGGTCGTCGCGACGCGTCGTGGCGATCAGGATCGGCGGATAGTTGTGTCCCGGCGCCGCCTGGTGATAGGCGGAAATCTCTTTCAGGAACGCCCAGTCTTCCGGCTTGTCGGGATCGCCGTATTCCTCGACCCAACTCGCGCCCGCCAGCAGCCTGGCGTAGCGGCGCATGTCGATCAAGGGAATGGTGCATAGCAGCGCGCCGAACTTCGGCCCGTGCCGCGTCAGCATGTTGGCGATCAGTAGGCCGCCGTTTGAGCCGCCCTCCGCCGCGATGCGCGACGCCGTCGTGACGCCGCGCCGGACGAGATCGGCGGCGACGGCCGCGAAATCGTCCTGCGCCACGCGCTTTTTCTCGCGCACGCCGGCCTGATGCCAGCGCGGGCCGAACTCGCCGCCGCCGCGGATGTTGGCGACGACGCTCACGCCCCCGCGCTCCAGCCAAAGCTTGCCCAACGCGGAGCGATAGACCGGCCGCTCCGACACTTCAAAGCCGCCGTAGCCATAGAGATGCACCAGCGCCGCGCCGTCACCGTCCGCCGGGCCGACCTGCACATAGGGGATGCGTTCGCCGTCGTCCGCTACGGCGTCATGGCGCGTCACGACGAGGCCCGAGGCGTCGAACAGCGCAGGCGAGCGGCGCAACACCGTCGGCGCGGTAAGCGCGCCCGAGACGTCGAACAACCGCATCTCCATGGGCGTCAGCGGGTCCTGCACAAAAGCGAGCGCCGCGCCGTCGCTTTCTTCCGGGTAGACATCGAGCGCGGAAACGCCGACGACTCCGACCACGGGCAAGCGCGAAAGGCGCTCGCGCCCCCAAGGGTCGCCCGGCGTCAACACGTCGAACGTGGGCGCCAGATCGTCCAGGATCGAGAGCACGAGCTTGTCGCCAATCCACGCCGCGTCATCCAGCGCGCGCCGGGGTCCGGGTTCAAACAGCGTCCTATAAGCGCCGGGCCGCGACAGGCGCGAAGCCAGCAGCGCACCCGCCGGATAGACCGCGCCGTCGTGGGCGAAGAGCGAGCGCGGTTTCACGAGCAGCCAGTCGCCGTGCACGTCCTTGTCGGCGTCCCCGGGCGCGTCGATCTTCACGCGCGCTTCGAGGTCGCCGAGCCAGAGATCGTGAGCGAAGAAGCTTGTTCGGCGGCCAAAACACCAGCGCGGCGGCGACACCGAGCGGTCGAGCCCGGCGAAGACGGAAATGTCGCTCTCGCTTCCCTCGAAAACAACGCGCGCGGTCTCGAACGGCTCGCCGCGTTTCCAAAGCCGCACGGTGCGGGCGTAGCCCGAGCGCGTCGCCTGCCCCTCCCCAAAAGCCGAGCAGACGACCAGCGTGTCGGCGTCGACCCATTCCGCGCTCTGCTTGGCCTCCGGCGCGACGAAGCCGCCCGCCACGAACGCCTTGTCGATCAGATCGTATTCGCGCATCACGCAGGCGTCGCCGCCGCCGCGCGACAGGCTCAGCAGAGCGCAGCGCCGGTCGCCCGGCAGGGCCGTCGCCCCGGCAAGGGTCCAGTCCTCGCCCTCGGCGTCGGCAACGGCGTCGAGGTCCAGCAGGACGTCCCATTCGGGCGCGCCGTCGCGAAATGAGGCCCACGACGCCCGCCGCCAGAGGCCGCGCGGGTTCTTGGCGTCGACCCAGAAATTATAGACTTCGCCGCCACGCCGCCGGACGGGAGTTATCTTGTCGTTGCGGTCCCACATCGCGGCGAGCGCGTCGCGGTCGCGCGCGAATCCTGCGCCGCCAAAGCGCGCCAGCGTCAGCACGTTCTCCGCCTCGACCCAGCCGCAGGCGACGGAGCCTTCGATCTGCTCCAGCCACAGGAACGGATCGTCGTCGGGGGATTCGGGGGTCGGGTTCATGCCCCGAACCTATCGCCAAAGCGGTGCGGGCGATAGAAGCGGGTCCCATGTTTCACGCCTCGCTCATAACCCTGTTTCCCGAAATGTTTCCCGGCCCTCTGGGCCTCAGCCTTGCGGGCGACGCGCTCGCGCGCGGCGTCTGGTCCTGCAAAACGCGGTCCTTGCGCGACTACGGGATCGGACGCCATCGCAACGTCGACGACACGCCGTCGGGCGGCGGCCCCGGCATGGTGATGCGCGCCGACGTGCTCGCCGCCGCGCTCGACGCCGAAGGCGACGATGCGCGCCCGCGCCTGCTAATGAGCCCACGCGGCGTCCCGTTCGATCAGGCGCTGGCGCGGCGCTGGGCGTCGGGGCCGGGGCTGGTCATCCTGTGCCCGCGCTTCGAGGGCGTGGACGAACGCATTATCGAGGGCAGAGGCCTCGTGGAGGTCTCCATCGGCGATTACGTGCTGTCGGGCGGCGAAGTCGGGGCGCTGGCCGTGCTCGACGCCTGCGTGCGGCTGGTGCCGGGCGTGATGGGCAAGAGCGAATCGGGAACTTCGGAAAGTTTCGAGGACGGACTGCTCGAATATCCGCAATACACGCGGCCGCGCGAGTGGGAAGGCCGCGCGATCCCCCCGACTTTGCTGAGCGGCGACCACGCGGGGATCGCGCGCTGGCGGCGTCAGGAGGCGGAGCGGATCACCCGCGCGCGGCGGCCCGATCTCTTCGGGCGCGCCTGAGGGCGTCGCACAAATCTTGCGATAGTTTCATGTTTAGGCAAGCGCCGAACGCCCCCTTAGCAATTGGCCGGCCACACATCCTTCGGACGCCGATGCGGGCGTCAGCGACGGGCGCTTCATGTCAGAGGCCGCTCCACGCCGGCGGGCGCGGGGACAACATCATGGCGTGACGGGATGCAGGCGTTAGAGAAATTCATGTCCGGCGAGGCCGGTGCGGCTTTCTGGGCCAAGGGCGACGCCCTTTCGGCGCTCTTTGACGTCAGCGGCGCGGCGATGGCGCTGATCGACCTGAAGGGGGGCAGATTCCGTCGGGTGAACCCCCGTGGCCGTGAGCTTCTGGGGATAGACGCCGAGCGCGCGCGCCGACTGCGCCTCGCCGACTTCGCGACGGACGCGCAGCGCGCCGCCCTCCTCGACGCCCTGCGCGGCGAGGGGCGCTGGCAGGACGAATGGGCATGGCGGCGGCCCGAAGGGCCCCGCATCTGGCTGCAAGCGGCGATCTGCGTGGAGCGACGCGACAAAGACCGCGAGCCGACTCACGCGGTCGCGGTCCTGCTCGACGTCAGCGAACACAGGGAACACCTGGAGCGGCTACGCGCGAACGAGGACTTGTCGATGCAATGCCAGATGGCGAGCGGCCTCGCCCTCTTCAGCCGCGATTTGAGAACCAACGACGTGAAGTCCAGTCCGTCGGCGCTCGCCCTGCTCGGCTTGTCCGCCGGCGAAGAGCGCATAGACTTTTCCGACGCGCTCGCTCTCGTCCTTCCTGAGGATGCGCCCCAACTGCGGCAGTCGATCGATCAAACTCTGGCGCGGCGCGAAAAGGACCTGAGAGCCGAGTTCCGCGTGCGGCGGGCCGACGACGGCCAATTGCGCAACATTGAACTGCGGGCGCGCTACGAATACGACGAAGACGGCGTGCCCTTGCGCTCGCTCGGCGTCGCCCTCGACGTGACGGAGCGCAAGCGAACCGAACAGCAGCTCGAATTCGCCGCCCATCACGACCCGCTGACCGGACTGAGCAACCGCAAGTTTTTCAACGAACAACTGGCCGCCGCTTGCGCCCAGGCGAAGCAGGGCCATTGGATCGCAGTGCTGTGCCTTGACCTCGATCGCTTCAAGGACGTCAACGACACGCTTGGCCATCCCATCGGCGATCAGTTGCTCGTGCTGGTGGGACGGCGCCTGCGCGCCCAGTTGCGCGCCGCCGACAAGCTCGCGCGGCTCGGCGGCGACGAATTCGCCGTCGTGCAAATGGGCCTGCGGGAGCCCGAAGACGCAGGCCTGTTGGCGCGGCGCCTGGTCGCCAAGCTGCGCGAGCCGTTTGTGCTCGACGGGCAGCGGGTCGCCATCGGCGTCAGCGTGGGCGTCGCGGTCGCGCCTCGCGACGGATCGCAGGCGCAAGACCTCCTGAAGGCGGCCGATCTCGCTCTCTACGAGGCCAAGGCCCAGCCCAACCGGGGCTGGCGCTATTTCGAACCGAAGATGAACGCGCAGGCGAAGGCCCGTTACGAACTCGAAAGCGACTTGCGCCGCGCCCTCGAAGCGCGAGAGTTCGAGCTTTACTACCAGCCGATGCTCGACGCGCCTGATTTCAGGGTCATCAAGTTCGAGGCGCTGATCCGCTGGCGCCATCCCGTCAGGGGCCTGCTGTCGCCCGATAGTTTCATCCCCGCCTGCGAGCAGAACGGCATGATCTGCGAGATCGGGGACTGGGTCTTGCAGCAGGCCTGCGCGGACGCGGCGACATGGCCGCACGAGATCGGCGTCGCGGTCAACGTATCGCCCGTGCAACTGGCGAGCGGCGATCTCCACGCGAGCGTCGCCGCCGCGCTGGAGGCGAGCCGTCTGCGAGCGGACCGGCTGGAAATCGAGATCACCGAGACCTCGCTGCTGCACGACGCCGAGGCGAACTTCGAGGCGCTGCGCAAAGTGAAGGCGCTGGGCGTGCGCGTCGCGATGGACGATTTCGGCATCGGCTACGCTTCGCTCGGCTATCTGCAAAGTTTCCCGTTCGACAAGGTCAAGATCGACCGCTCGTTCACGCGCGACGTCGCGGTCTCGACGCAGGGCGCGGCGAAGGTCAAGGCGATGCTCGACCTGTGCGCGGCGTTCGATCTGGCTACGACCATCGAAGGCGTCGAGACGCAGGCGCAGTTGGAGACGCTGGCGCGGCTGGGCGGCACGCGAGTTCAGGGTTTCCTATTCAGCCCGCCCCGGCCCGCCGATTGCGTGCCCGAAATGATCGAAAGGTTCGGCGGGGCCGCCTCGCCACCCGCAGCGGGCTGACGACAAAGCCCGATAGCGGCGACCGGTCCTGGCCTGTCGCGGGGTCCGTCGCAAAGGACCGTACTGGCCGGAGCGGACCGGTTCCCGTTCAGATGTAGCTATTGGAACGGCCTGAACTGTCAAAGAAGTTTCGGCAGTCCTCGACGTGATTTTTTCTGTCGCGTTGGCGCAGGCGTGGATAGCCGGGCAAAACAACAAGCGCGGCGATGACGGACGTTGCGTCGAAGAATGAACGCCTCACATCGCGTCCAGAAATGCACGCGCAAACGCATGCGCCGCTTCGGCGATGGCGGCCAGCGAGTACCCGCCCTCCTGCACGATCACGGTCGGCAGCCCCGCCCGCGCGTACATCTCGCCGATTCGTGCGAAGGCCTGCGTCGTGACGGCGAGTTTCGATAGCGGATCGAGGCGATGGGCGTCCCAACCGGCGGAGAGCACCAAAGCTTCCGCCCCCACGCGCCGCGCGTCCTCAATCAACCGCGCATTGGCCTCGATGAAGGCTAAGTCGTCGGCCCCGAAAGCCAGCGGCAGGTTCAGGTTGAACCCTTCCCCCGGCCCCGCCCCGCGTTCGTCGGCGTAGCCCGCGAAATGGGGATAATAGGTGCTGGGGTCGGTGTGGACGGACCCGTAGAACACATCGTCGCGGCGGTAAAAGATCGCCTGCGTGCCGTCGCCGTGGTGGGTGTCGAAATCGAGCACCGCCACCCGCGAAAAACGCTGGCGCAAAACTTCCGCCGCGATGGCGGCGTTGTTGAGGAAGCAGAAGCCGGACGCACGGTCCACGTAAGCGTGGTGGCCGGGCGGGCGGCTCAGCGCGAAGGCCGCCTGGTCCCCGTCGCGCACGGCCTCGGCCGCGGAAACGGCGGCCTGAGCCGAGACGAGGGCGGCGTCGTAGGTGTCGGCCGTGATGACCGCCGAAAGATCGCCGACATACCAGCCCGCCCGCCCGATGATCCCCGTGGGCCGGGGCGCCCCGCGCGGCGCGTAGTCCGCATCGGCGCCGCGATAGGCGTGGACGTTGGGCAGCACCTCCGGCCCCGCATGGGGCAAGGCCGCGAACTCAGCATGGGCGACGCGCAGGAAATCGACGTAATGTTGGGCGTGGACAGCGTGGATCGCGGACAGCCCCCCGTCTCCCGGCTCGCAGGGCGCCAAGCCCGCCTCGCTGAGCGCCGCCAGCAGCGCCGTCGCCCGCTCATGCGTCTCGAAGGCCCCCACAATCCGTCCGTGGATCATATACTGGCGAGGTTGATGGCTAAGCTGTCGCTCGGAGAAAAACAGTTTCATGGCCGCCCGCCTCGCGCGAGCCGCAGCTCGATCTCGGCCAGCGCCGCGCTCAAATCCGCCACCGTGTCCACGACCCCATGCGCGCCCGCCGCCGTCAGCGCGGCATAAGCCGCCGTCCGCCGCCCTGCGAATTCCGCCGCAGGCATCGCGGCGATCTCCTCGGGCGAGGCGCCGAACGCATTGCCCGACACCGCCACGCCGACGCTCCAGGCGCCCGCGTTGACGCCCTCCGCGACGCCCACTTCCGTATCGTCCACCTTGACCGCGCGCCACGCCGGCCAGACGTTGAGGTCGATCAGCCCGCGCCAGAACATGAGCGGGCTCGGCCGCCCGTCGGGCGTGTCGCCGGTGCAGACGAGGCTGTCGGGCGCGATCCCCTGCGCGCGGGCGAGGGGCAGGATTACCGCCATGATCTCGCGGGTGTAGCCGGTGGACGAGCCGATCTTCACGCCGTTCGCCCGGAGCGCCGCGAGCGTCTCGGCGGCGCCGGGGATCGCATCGGCATGGGCCGCCGCGACGGCGACGTTCTTGGGAACGAAGCGTCCGTAGAGCGCATCGATTTCGGCCTCGCCGGGCGGATGGCCGTGCCGGGTCGCCCAGGCGGCGCGGACGCGAGGGAGCGCGCAAAGCGCTGCGATATGGGGCCGCTTGGCCATGCCCATCGGCCCGCGCGCCTCGGGAACCGTCAACTCGACGCCGAACTCGGCGAACGTCTCCACGAACGCGCCCATCGGCGCGCGCGAGCCGAAATCGACCAGCGTGCCCGCCCAATCGAAGATGACGGCTTTAATCTCGCTCATGGCGCCCCATAAAGTTCGGCGAGCGTCTCCTCGGCGATCGCGAAGGAAGTCGAGGCGCCCGTGCCGCTCGTGATCGTCACGACATGGAGCGCGTCCGACACGCGCTCGCGATGCATCAGGCGATCCGGCGCCGACGCGTAGGTGCCCGTCCAGCGCGCCTCGACGGGCGGAACGGGGCCGTCGAACACGGCCGCGTATTCTTCCAGAATCAGATCGTCCACGAAGGTCGGCGCGAACGGGTCGGGCGTTGCGCCGTAATGGTGGCTGTCGCCCACCACCAGCGAGCCGTCGGCGCTGCGCGCGACGATCAGATGCACGCCATGCTCAAGTTGCGCGCGCTGCTCGGCGAGCAGCCGGCGTTTGAGCGCGGCGGCCTCGGGCAATTCCCCATAACCCAGATAGCGCACCAGCCCGAGGTCCGACATCACCGTGGGCAGCGATATGTCATAGGCTTGCGGCTTCAGCCGCAGCATGTGCAGCTTGCAACGCGTGAGGCCGCCAAGATGATCGGGCAGCAGGGCGACGAAATCGTCGCCCGGACACACGACCACCGCCTCCGCCTCGACGACGCCCCGGCTGGTCTCCACACGCGGCGGGGCCACCGCGCGCACCGAGGTCTCGCGCAGAAACGTCACGCCATGGGCCTCGCCCAGCCACGCGGCGAGCCGGGGGATGGCCGTGCGGGACTCCACGCGGATTTCATGCGGCGAATGAAGCCCGCCCGCCAGACCCGCCCGCAACCCCGCGTAGGCGCCGATCTCGCGTCCACGCAGCACGCGACACCCGGCCCCCATGTCGGTCGCCGCAAACGCCTCCAGCACCTCGAGGGCCTCGGGTCGCCGCGCGGCGACCAGCAGGCCGCGTTGCACGATGTCGATTCCCGCCTGCGGCGCGATTTCCGCCCACACGTCGCGCGAGCGCATCGCGCGCCGCCAGCAATCCCCGCCCTGCTGTCCGGTGACGGTGATGAAGCCGAAATTGCGGACGGACGCGCCGTTGGCCTGCGCGTCGCGGTCGATCACCACGACGCGCTTGCCGCGCCGCACGGCGGCCAACGCGTGCGCGAGACCGCAGATTCCGGCGCCGACGACAGCGATATCGTAAGTCATGACGCTCTCTAAGACCGCGCGCGGCGTGACGCCCTTGTGACGGCGAGCCCGGCTTGCGGTCAAGTCGCCAAGGGTTGACGGGGGCGGCGCCACGTGGCTTTAAGCCGCGGCTTTAAGCCGAGGAACGCCGATATGACAACGTGGCCACGCTATGGACGCATCGAAGGCGCGATCGTGATGATCGGCTTCGGCTCGATCGGGCGCGGCACGCTGCCGCTGATCGTACGCCATTTCGATTTCGACACGTCGCGCATGGTGGTGATCGGCCCCGACGATTCCGACCGCAAGCTGCTCGACGAGCGCGGCATCAAGTTCGACCATCGGGCCGTCACACGCGAAAACTATCGCGAGTTGCTCGCAACCTATCTGAAGGACGGCCCGCAGGGGTTTTGCGTCAACCTTTCGGTCGACACGTCCTCGCTCGACATCATGCGATATGCGCGCGAACTCGGCGCGCTCTACATCGACACGGTGGTGGAGCCGTGGCCGGGCTTTTATTTCGACAAGTCCAAGGGAAACGAAGCGCGCACCAACTACGCGCTGCGCGAGACGGTGCTGGCGGAGCGGCGCGCTCATCCCGGCGGGACGACGGCGGTCTCGTGCTGCGGCGCCAATCCCGGCATGGTGAGCTGGCTTGTGAAGCAAGCGCTGGTCAACCTCGCCGCCGATCTCAGCGATACGGCGCCTGTCCCGCAGAACCGCGCGCAATGGGGCCATCTGGCGCAAAGGCTCGGCGTCAAGGGCGTCCATATCGCCGAGCGCGATACGCAACGCGCCAAGACCCCCAAGCCGCGCGACGTATTCGTCAATACGTGGTCGGTTGAAGGCTTTGTGTCGGAGGGCATGCAGCCCGCCGAACTTGGATGGGGCACGCACGAGCGCTGGGCGCCGCCCAACGCAGGGTTCCACAAGGACGGCTGCGGCGCGGCGATCTATCTGTTGCAGCCCGGCGCCAACACGCGAGTCCGCTCGTGGACCCCGACCGCCAAGGGCCAGTTCGGGTTTCTCGTCACGCATAACGAGTCCGTCTCCATCGCAGATTATTTCACCTTGCGCGACGCCAAGGGCGAGGCGATCTACCGCCCGACCTGCCATTACGCCTACCACCCTTGCGACGACGCGGTTCTGAGCCTGCACGAGATGTTCGGCCGCGCGGGCAAGGTGCAGCCCGTCCATCGCATTCTCACCGAGAACGAGATCGTCGACGGGATCGACGAACTTGGCGTGCTGCTCTACGGCCACGGCAAGAACGCCTATTGGTACGGCTCCCAGCTTTCCGTCGAGGAGACGCGCCAGCTTGCGCCCTATCAGAACGCGACCGGCATGCAGGTGACCTCAGCCGTGCTGGCGGGCATGGTGTGGGCGCTGGAGAACCCGAACGCGGGCATCGTCGAGGCCGACGAGATGGATTACAAGCGCTGCCTGGAGGTGCAGACGCCCTATCTGGGGCCGGTCGTGGGCGTCTACACCGACTGGACGCCGCTGACGGACCGCCCGGGCCTGTTCCCCGAAGACATCGACGCGAGCGATCCCTGGCAGTTCCGCAACGTGCTGGTGCGGTGAGCGGGACCACCTTCGTTTACGTCGATTACGGCGCCTCGCCCGACATCGGGCTGGAGCTGCGCTACTCTCTGGCGACGCTGCTGGCCGAGGCGCCTTTGGCCGAGGCCTTGGTCTACACCGACAAGCCGGATTTTTACGCGCAGTTGCACCCCGCCGTGACGCCGCGCCCGCTCGGCGTTGACCTCGCGCGTTGGACGCGCGAGGGCGCGTTCAACCATCGCATCAAGATTTGCGCGCTCGCCGACACGCTTAAGCTGCGCGGCGGCCTGTGCGTGCTGCTTGATACGGATTCGTACATCGCGCCGGGCTTCGCGACGAAGTTGCTGGAGACCAGCGCCGTCGGCCCGGTCATGGACCATTTCGAGCGGCGCGATCCTTTCCCCGAGTGGGCGGGTTGGGGCGCCGATCTGCCGGGCGGCCGCTACGTCTACGATTCCAGCTTGGCGGTCATGCACAACAGCGGCCTCGTCGCCGTGCGCGCCGGACGCGACGAGGCGGCGCTGGCCGACGCGGTGGCGCTCGTCGATGCGCTCTACGATTCCGGCCGCCGCATATTCCTGCTCGAACAATTCGCGTTCAGCGAGACCCTGCGCCGCACGGGCCGTCCCATCGGCGAGATGGCGCCGGAGTTCCACCACTATTTCCGCCGCAGTCTCAAGCGCTATCTTCACTGGCGCCTGCGCGCGCGCGAACGCCGCATTCCCGGCTTCGCACCGACGCGGCCCTGCGTCGCCCATCCGCGCAACGCTGTGCGTGCGTATAATCTCGTCAGTCGATTGTTCTGGCGCTATTGATTCCACAAAGGGGCAAAATCGGTGGCGAGTCGGGCCGAATATTGGAGACGCGCTTTCGCCAGACATGCGGCGGGCGCCCGTGAAATTTTGGAGATCGGCTCCTTCGTTGGAAGCTCGGCTTGCCTGTTTCTTGATCTTTTGCCCCAAGCAAATATCACATGCGTCGATCCTTTCACTGGAGACCTGCATGGCGGCGAAGCTTACAATGGCGACGTAACAACCATTGAGAGCCGGTTCGATGCGGCGACCGAGCGCTTTCGCGAGCGCGTGCGAAAAATCCGGACGCGCTCCGTGCCGGCTTTGGAGTTGCTTGGCCGGGAGCGCCGGGCCTATGACGTCATCTATATCGACGGTAGTCATCTCCACGACGACATCCTTATTGATTCGCTGCTGGCGTGGCCGTTGCTGAAGCCCGGCGGCCTAATGATGTGGGACGATTATCGAGGAGCCACGAATTGGGCGCGGCGCGATCGGCCGCGACACGCTGTTGAGACGTTCCTCACTCTCCACGCCGACCACAAGGTCGTCCACGCGCGCTACCAATTGTTTGC
The DNA here is from genome assembly GCA_043784465.1 of Hyphomicrobiales bacterium. Taxonomy (GTDB): domain Bacteria; phylum Pseudomonadota; class Alphaproteobacteria; order Rhizobiales; family Beijerinckiaceae; genus Roseiarcus. Next base: position 14,485 of record JAYVYJ010000050.1, on the reverse strand, counting down.
GCTCAAGATGGCGTATCGGCGCCCCTTTGGCGCAGGATTGTCTGCGACGCTGCGCGCCTTACGCAACAAATGAAATGGAACGAATCGTCGCGCTCTACTGGGACAACATCGACCCCCGCGTTGTCGCCGCCCAGCGAGACGTGTTCGCGCATTTTGGTTACGCGGTGGAGCAGCGCGAACGCACGGGCGTCAACCACGGCGATTTCCTCGACGCCTTCATGAGCGAACTCGGCCCGCACGATGTCGCCCTCCTGACCGACATCGATTGTTTCCCGCTCAACCGCGAGATCGTCGAGCGCGCCTTCGCGCGGGCGCGCGACGGCGCGATTTTCGGGGCCGCGCAATCGACCAACCATATCAACCCCGACCGCGTGTATGTCGCGCCGATGTTCATGGCGATTTCGCACCGCACGTGGGACGCGCTGGGCCGCCCGAGCTTCAGGCCCGACGCTGAGAACGACGTGGCGCAGCGGCTCAACGACATCGCCCGCGCACAGGGCGTGGACATCGAGATGCTGACGCCTTTCGGCGCCGTCGTGCCGAAATGGCGGCTCGCCGACATCGGCTTCTATGGGATCGGCACGTTCTATCGCGGCGGCGTGTTTCATCTGTTCGAGTCGCGCTGGACGCCGTTTTCGTTTCTCCTGTTCGACGTGGCGGAGGCGGTGCTCAACGACCGCCCGATCGACCATGGCGCGCTGATGCGCAAAGCGCTGGCCGCGCGCGGCTCGCAGAAATGGGCGCGCCGCTTCGCGCGCTGGCGCAAGCTCATCTGGTGGCGGCGTCTCAAGGCGCGCTTGGCGCTATGATCCCACTCTACGTCATCAATCTCGCCCGCTCGCCCGGGCGGCGCGCGTTCATGATTGAACAATGCGCTGACGCGGGCGTCGAGCCGATCTTCGTCAACGCCGCGGACGGCCGGCGTCGGCGTTCTCCAAAACCGTTGCGCCTGTCCGTCGCCGAAGCGGCGCTGATCCTGAGCCATCGCAGGGTGTGGCGGCGCTTCCTCGCCGCGGGCGACGGCTTCGCTCTGGTGTTGGAGGACGATGTGCATCTGGGCGGCGATTTCGCCGCGCTGCTTGCCGCCGATTGGACCGTCCATGCCTTCGATGCGGTGAAGTTCGAGACCCTGTTTCATCGCGTCTGGTTGGCGCGGGAGGGAACCCCGCTCGCAGGGCGCCGCCTGCGCCGTCTCGGCGCCGAGCATCTGGCCTCCGCCGGCTATCTCGTCAGCCGCGCGGGCGCGCGCAAAATGCTGGCGATGACACGGGGCCTGGCAGAGCCGCTCGACCACACGATATTCGGCCGCGAGACCGTATTTGAAAAGCGTCTGCACATCCTGCAACTCGATCCCGCCGCCGTCGTTCAGGACAACATGCGCCCTGACGCCGCTGCGCGGGCGGCGCTCGGCACGACGCTGCATGAGCCGGACCGCGCGCGTCTGGCGGAAACGGCGCGTCGCGAAAAGCCGCGCGGCTTGGCGCGATGGGTGCGGGAGGCCGGGCGGTTCCAGAGACAGATCCGGCGCTGGCTGCGTTTTGTCGGCCGGTACCGGCGAGAACGGGTGGACTGGCGCTGACGCGCCCTCGACCCCGTCCGAAGGCTCACGCGCCGCCCCAGCGGTCGCGCCACGCGGGCTTGGCGCCGGGAAACGGCAGCGCCGTCGCCGCATAAACGCCGCGTGCAACGGCGCGGGCCAGACATTCGGCGGCCAGCGTGCCGATCTCGGCAAGATCGCGAAAGCTCGGCGCCAGCGCCGCCCGCGCGGTCGAGGCGGCGAACACCACATCGCCGTCGGCGGGCCCGAAGGCGGGGCGAAAGCTCAACGCGAAGCCGCCCGAGGCCATGATCGCGATCCGCATCGTCTGGCCCTTGGAGAAAGCCGCGTCGGTCGCCACCACGGCGAGCGTGGTCGAGCCTGAAGGATCGCTCTTGAGCGCGAAGTCCAGCCGGTCACGCGCGGGCGGTCCTTCGCCAAAGCCGCCGAATTCGTCGCCCTGCTCGTAGGCGGCGGGCCAAAAATGCGGGCTCGTCCCGCGCGTCACACGCCCGATGCAATTCACCGCCGCCAGCGCCCCGACCACGAAACCGCGAGAGGTCGTCGCGCTCGCGGATCCCAGGCCCCCTTTGAGATCGTAAGTCATCGCGCCAAACCCCGCCCCCACGGTGCCGAGCGCGAAATCCTCGCCGGCGCAAGCCAGCGCAGCCTCGCCGAGCGCTCCGTAGAGCGAAGCGCTCTTGTCGCCGCCGTTCGTCAGGTCGAACAGCGCCGCGCCCGGACAGATCGGCACAAACGCGCCGCCGTAGGCGAGGCCGCGCCCCTGCCGGGCAAGCCCGCGCATCACGCCGCCCGCCGTGTCGAGGCCAAAAGCCGATCCGCCCGAAAGCGCGAAGGCGTCCACCGCCTCGACGGTCATCTCGGGCGCCAGCAGATGCGCGTCGCGCAGCGCGGGCGCCCCGCCCGGCGCCGCCAGCGCAGCGACCGCCGGCCGCTCGAACAGCACGACCGTCGCCCCTGAAGCCAGCGCCGAGTCGTGGGCGTTGCCGACCCAAACGCCCGGCACGTCGGTAATGAGATTCCGCATCAGAACTCCTGAAGAACGCGAGGCAGCGCGTTGGCGAGGTCCTCCGCGATCATCCCCGGCCCAAGCGCCCGCGCACAGGCGCCGTGCAGCCAGACGGCCGCGCTCGCCGCTTCGAAGATGGGCGCCCCCTGCGCCAGCAGCCCGCAGACGAAGCCCGCCAGCGTGTCGCCCGAGCCCGCTGTGGCGAGGGTCGCTGGCAGGTCGCAGCCGATGCTGGCGCGCCCGTCCGGCGCGGCGACGACGGTGTCCGCCCCTTTCAGCACCACCACGACGCCCAGCGCGCGGGCGGCGGCGCGGGCGCGCGCGAGCTTTGAAGGCTGGTCCGTCACATCGGCGCGGCCTGCGAACAGCCGCGAGAACTCGCCCTCGTGCGGGGTCATCACGACCGCGTGGCCCCGTGTGGCGATGGCCGCCGCCAGCTTGTTCGCCTCGCCCGCGAAGGAAGTCAGCGCGTCGGCGTCGAGCACGACGGCGCGGGGCTGTTCGCATGGCCCGGTCAACGCGGCTTCCACGCACGCGCGCGTCCCCTCGCCCAACCCCGCGCCGGGACCGATAAGGATGACGTTGCGGCGCGGGTCTTTGAGCAGTTCGGCGAAGCCTGCGGCGCCCTCGAACGGCGCGATCATCACCGCCGTCTCGTGCCCCGCGTTGACGGCCGCCGCACCCGGAGGGGACGCCAGCGTGACCAGTCCCGCGCCCGCCCGCAGCGCCGCGCGGGCCGCCAGACGCGCTGCCCCCGTCTGCGTCGCCGCGCCCGACAGCACCAGAGCCGCGCCGCGCGCGTATTTGTGGCTCGCAGCGCCCGGACGTGGGAGCGCGAAGCGCCAGACGCTCGGCTGGTTGGCGAAGGCCAGCGGCGCGATGAGGTCGAGCGCGGCGGGAGGGATGCCGATATCGGCGAGTTCGACGGTCCCCGGCTGGCCGCCGCCCGATGACAACAGATGGCCCGGTTTCAGCCGGAAGAACGTGACTGTCGCCGTCGCCTGGACCGCCACCCCGCGCACAGCTCCCGTCTCGCCGTCGAGCCCCGAGGGCACGTCCACCGCCAGCACCTTTCCCCCCGCCCCGGCGAACGCGTTGATGCGCGCCACGCAGGCCGCCGCAAGCCCGTCCACGTCACGCGCGAGGCCCGCGCCATAAAGCGCGTCGATGACCATATCGGCGCCGCGCGGATCAAAATCCTCGGCGGACCCCACAGCGGCGCCCCAGCGCGCCGCCATTTCGGCCGCGTCCGCGCGCAGGGCGCCGCCCAGCGACCATAGCAACGTCGGGTAGCCCCAAAGTCGCAGATAGCGCGCGGCGACGAACCCGTCGCCGCCGTTGCCCCCCGGCCCGCACAGCACGGCGACGCGACCACGCGAGCGCACGATCCGCGTCGCGGCGCGCGCGACCGCCAGCCCTGCGCGCTCCATCAGGATCAGACCGGGCGCGCCCGCGCCTATGGCGAAGCGATCGGCTTGGCCCATCTCCTGCGGCGTCAGCAATTCGGGACGAAAGCGAAGGTCGGCCATCGCCGCGATGGTGGCGCCGACGCAGCGTGGCCGCAAGGGCTGGACGGCGGGCCGTCTGCGCCGCATGCTGGGCGAAAACGGGAGGACGACATGCACGCCGAGTTCCGCATCGATCACATCGCCCTTGTTGTCCGCAACCTCGCCGCCAGCGCCGCCTTTTACGGCGAATTGCTCGGCCTCAAGGAGATCGAGAACAAGACCGGACGATCCACGATCCGCTGGTTCGCCTTCGACGGCCCGCGCGCGATCCATCTCATCACCGGCCCCGACGAACCGCCGCCGGAGCGCCCGCGCTCCGAGCATTTTTGCCTTTCGACGCCGCATTTCGACGTCACGCTCAAATATCTGGCTGGTCGCGGCGTGCGTTACGTCGACGTGGCGGGCGAGCCGATGACGTTCAATCTGCGCGGCGACGGCGTGCGCCAAACCTATTTTCAGGACCCCGACAATTATTGGGTCGAAGTCTGCGAGGCGAACGCGGAGGGAACGGTCGGCTGAAGAGCGAGACGATTCCGCGGCGGCGCCGTCCCCGTCCTAGGGTCGCAGCGCCTCCAGTTCCGGCAGCAGCACCACGCTTTCCTGCTCGTTGGGGTCGGTGCGCGAGATCACGGCGACGCAGGGCTCGCTCGCGCTGGCGTTGTAGGGCAGATGCGGCACGTCGGCGGGGATGTAGACGAAGCTTCCCGCCGGGGAGACCAGATGGTTCTCCAGCCGCTCGCCCCACCACATGCGGCCCTCCCCGCTCAGCACATAGATCGCGGTCTCGTGCGATTCGTGCTTGTGGGCCTTGGCGCGGCCGCCCGGCGGAATCGTCAGCAACTGCATGTGCAGGCCCTCCGCGCCCGCCGTCTCCGCCGAAACGGCGGCCGCATAGGTCAAGCCCTGCCGGCCCACGAAGGGCGTCCCCGCGACGAGACCCAGGCACACGGATTTCGCTGACGTCATGGGGAAGCCTCCAAACACGGGCGAGGCTATCGGGGGATGGATCGCGGCGCAATGGACAGCGGGCGCCCGCGCAGCTAGACCCCCGCCATGCTTTCCTTCGCCTTGCGTCGCCTGGGGGTGCTCGTCGCGACCCTGTTCGTCGCGACGCTGATCGTTTTCGGCGCGCTCGAAGCCTTGCCGGGCAACGCGGCGCAGACGATGCTCGGCGCCAGCGCGACGCCGGAGGCCGTCGCCGCGCTCGCCCATAAGCTCGGCCTCGATCAACCGGTCCATTCGCGCTATCTCGCCTGGGTCGGCGGCGCGCTTCATGGCGATCTCGGCCTGTCCTACGCCTATAATTCGCCCATCGCGCCTTTGATTGGCGAGCGGCTCGCCGTAACGCTGCCGCTCACGCTGCTGTCCATGACCCTTGCGTCGGCCATCGCATTGAGCGCGGGCGTCTACGCCGCCGAGCGGCGCGGAAAGGTCGGCGATGCGGCGGTGATGACGCTGAGCCAGTTCGGCCTCGCGATCCCTAATTTCTGGCTGGGCGTCGTACTCGTGCTGATTTTTTCCGTGCATTGGCGCGTGCTGCCCTCCGGGGGCTTTCCCGGCTGGGGCGATCCGCTGAAAGCCATGCGCGCGCTGATCCTGCCCGCGCTGGCGCTCGGCCTCGTGCAGGCGGCGATCCTCACGCGCGTCACGCGCTCGGCGCTGGTCGAGGCGGTGGGCGAGGACTTCATGCGCACCGCGCGGGCGAAGGGGCTGTCGCGGCGCGCGGCGTTGTGGCGTCACGCGCTGCCCAACGCCGCCCCGCCGATCCTCGTCATCGCGGGCCTGCAATTTTCTGCGCTGATCTCGGGCGCAGTGGTGGTTGAGAATGTGTTCGTGCTGCCGGGCCTCGGGCGCCTGATCGCGCAATCCATAGCCAACCGCGACGTGCTGGTGGTGGAGGATTGCGTGATGGGGCTGGCCGGCATGGTTATCCTCGTCAACGCGCTGGTGGACATGGCCGCCGCCGCCATCGACCCGCGTCTGAGACGCGCATGACGAGCCTTCGCCTGGGTCTCGTGTTCGTATCGCTCGTCGCGCTGGCGGCGCTGGTTTCGCTGGTCTGGACGCCCTACCCGCCCGCCGCGCTCGACATCGCCCATAAGCTGACCGCGCCCTCCGCCGCGCATTGGCTGGGCTCGGACGCGCTTGGACGCGACGTGCTCTCCGAAATTCTGGCGGGCGCGCGGGTGTCGCTGCTCGTCGGCGTGATCGCGGTCGGCGTCGGGTTGACATTCGGCGTCGCGCTGGGTCTGGTCGCTTCGAGCGTCGGGGGCGGGTTCGAGGACCTGCTCATGAAAGCCTGCGATTTCGCCTACGCCTTTCCCGCGCTGCTGCTGGCGATCCTGCTGACTGCGACCTATGGGCCCGGAGTCTTCAACGCGATCCTGGCCATTGGCTTGGCCAACGTGCCCGTATTCGCCAAATTGACGCGCGCCGCCGCCAACGCGTCGCTTTCGCGCGAGTATGCGCTGGCCGCGCGCGCGGCCGGGCGCGGGCCGGCGGCGATTGCGGTGGAGCACGTATTGCCCAATATCGCCGCGCCGCTCATCGTACAGGCGACGATCCAGTTCGCCATCGCGATCCTGGCGGAAGCCGCGCTTTCCTATCTGGGTTTGGGCGCGCAGCCCCCGCTGGTCTCGTGGGGGCGGATGCTCGCGGACGCGCAGGGCTGGTTGTTCGTCGCGCCGCGTCTGGCGCTGTTTCCCGGCCTCGCCATCGCTTTCGCGGTGCTGGGCCTCAACCTGCTCGGCGACGGCCTGCGCGACGCGCTCGATCCCAAATTGCGCGCTCGCGCCTGATGCTGAGCGTCGAAAACGTCACTATCGACCTGCCCACCCCTGGCGGCCTCAAGCGAATCGTGCGCGGCGTTTCGTTCGGCTTGCGTGAAGGCGGCTCGCTCGGGGTGGTGGGCGAATCCGGCTCCGGCAAGACGATGACGGCGCTGGCGCTGATGGGGCTGTTGCCGGAAGGCGCGCGCGTCGGCGGCGCCATCCGCTTCGGCGCCGTCGACCTCGCGCGCCTTGACGAGCGCGAGATGCAACGGCTGCGCGGCGACCGGCTTGCAATGGTGTTTCAAGAGCCGATGACCGCGCTCAACCCGCTGCATCGCGTCGGCGATCAGGTCGGCGAGCCGCTGCGCCTGCATCGCGGCCTGTCGCGGCGGGCCGCCCTCGCGGCGGCGGTTGATCTGCTCGCCCGAGTGCGCCTGCGCGATCCCGAAAAGCTCGCGCGCGCGCATCCCTTCCAGCTGTCGGGCGGCGAGCGGCAGCGGGTGATGATCGCCATGGCGCTCGCCTGTGCGCCCAAGCTGCTGATCGCCGACGAGCCGACCACCGCGCTCGACGTGACCGTTCAGGCGAACATTCTAGACCTCATCGCGACGCTGGGCGCCGAGGGCGGCATGGCGGTTCTGCTGGTCAGCCACGACCTCGCGGTGATCGCGCGCCATTGTGCGGACGTGCTGGTGATGTACGGCGGCGCGGTCATGGAGGCGGGGCCGTCCGAAGCGGTGCTGCGGCGCCCGCTCCACCCCTACACGCGCGCCCTGATCGCCGCGCGGCCGCAGGTCGGCGCCCCCCGCGGCGCGCGCCTTCAGGCGATCCCCGGCGCGGCCTCGGATGGCGGCGTGGGCTGCCCGTTCGCTCCGCGCTGCCCGGTGGTCCTGCCGGTCTGCCACGCCATGCCTGCGCCGGTGGTGGCGCTGCCGAACGGCCAGACAATCGCCTGCGTGCGCGTCACGCCGGAGGGACGCTTCGCATGAGCGCTCCGTTGCTCGAAGTCGTCGGCCTTCGCAAAGCCTTCCCGTTGCCCCGCTCGGGCTGGTTCCAGCCGCGCTCGCAACGCATCGCGGTCGACGTCGTGGATTTCGTCGTCGAGGCCGGTCGCTCATTCGGGATCGTGGGCGAATCGGGGTCCGGCAAATCCACGCTCGCCCGCCTCGTAATGGCGCTGACGACGCCCGACGCGGGCGAGGTGCGGCTCGAAGGCCGCTCGCTGTTCGCCCTGTCTCGGTCAGACCTCAAAGCCGCCCGCTCAAACTTCCAAATGGTGTTTCAGGACCCCTATGGCTCGCTCGATCCGCGCCAGCGCGTCGCCCGGATCGTCGGCGAGCCGCTCGCCGTGCGTGGCGCCGAGAGGGCCGCGCGCGTCGCCGACGCGCTCGCCGCCGTCGGCCTGGGGCGTGAGGCGGGCTTGAGCTATCCGCACGAATTCTCCGGCGGCCAGCGCCAGCGCATCGCCATCGCCCGCGCGCTGGTCACAAGACCCAGGCTGGTCGTCGCCGACGAGCCGGTGTCGGCGCTCGACGTGTCGATACAGGCGCAGGTGCTCAACCTGATGTGCGACCTGCAACGCGACGCTGACGTCACATATCTGCTCATCAGCCACGATCTGGCTGTGGTCGGGCATGTGTGCGACGAGGTCGCGGTGATGTTTCAGGGACGCTTCGTCGAGACGGGGCCGGCCGATCTGCTGCTCGCCCGCCCCGCGCATCCCTATACGCGCGAACTGGTCGCCGCCGCGCCCCGGCTGGACACGAAGGCGCCGGCCCCTGCTTCCCCTCCGCCGTTCCCGCAAGCTGATACCGGTTGCCGCTATGCGCCGCGCTGTCCCCTGGCGGCCCCGCGCTGTCTGGAGGCGGCCCCCGCCTTGCGCACGCTGGCCGACGGCCGCAGGGTAGCCTGCCACGAGGTCTAGGCCAGCGTCGCCCGCACGATCTCGGCGATCTCCGCGCGCACCTGCCCGCCGCGCGGCGGGTCCCGCAAGGTCGTCGTCCAGAGCGGATCGGGCGCTTCGACTCGCGGGCTCCAAAGCCCTTCCAGCACGGCACGGGCCGCGTCGGGAAGCGGATCGGGAAACGCCCGCCCCGATAGCCGCCCCCACAGCCCGCCCCAGCAGCGCACAACGTTCCACGGATTGTAGCCGCCCCCGCCCAGCACGAGCGCCGCGGGAGCCAGCGCCGCCGCCTTTTCGACCGCCCGCCACAGCGCGCCGTTGGACAACCCCAGCTTGGCGAGCGGATCGCCCGCCAGCGCGTCCGCCCCGGTCAACACCACCACGGCGTCGGGCGCAAAGCGGCTCACCCACGGAATCACCGCCTCGTCGACCAGCACGGCGAATTCGTCGTCGTTGAGCCCGCGTGGGACGGGAAGGTTGCGCGCGTAGCCGCCGCGCCGGTCGGCCAGAGCCCCGGTGCGCGGCCACCGGTCGGCCTCGTGGACGGAAACCGTGGTCACGCGCGAATCGTCGGCGAAGGCGTCCTCAACCCCGTCGCCATGGTGGGCGTCGAAATCGACATAAGCGACGCGACGCGCGCCCAAGGTCAGAAATTCGAGGATCGCGAACACAGGGTCGTTGAAGTAACAAAAACCGCTCGCCCGCGCTCTTGCGCCATGATGCGTGCCGCCCGGCGGATGGTGGACGATGCGGCCCTCCCATGCGAGTCGCGCCGCGAGGATCGACCCGCCCACGGCGGTCGCGGCGCGCTCGAACATGCCCGGAAACAAGGGATTGTTGCCGACGCCCAGATTGAAACGCGCCCGCGTTTCCTCATCCACATGTTGCTCGCGGTCGGCGCGTGCGACCGCCTCGACGTAGGCGGGGTCGTGGTGGCGCATCAACTCCAAACGCGAGGCGGGCAGGCTGATAACGTAGTCTTGGTCGAGCCAGCCGAGCGAGCGACATAGCGCCTCGACGGCGCCCGCACGGGGAATGGAAAGAGGATGAGGACGCGGAAACGCCGTACGGGCATAGACGTCGGCGCCAACGTAAAGCGGCGCTAACGCCCGGTGCGCCGCGTCGCCCGGCGTCGGTATGGCGGTCTCAAGCACGGGAATAATACGTCGCCGCACCCCGGGCGGATCGAGCCCCGCCCGGTACGACCCTTCCGGTCGACGGGGGTTTCGCACATGTGCGGGGACAGGACGTTCCCCCGTCAAAGCACAATCATAAAGTGCGAAACCCCATCGACCAACACCGTTCGCGCCGTGCGGAGCAGCCATCGATCTCCCCGCCCGGTTCAACGGCGCCCGACGCCCGCCGTCAGGACAAAGCGAGGAGTCAAACAACGCCCCAATCTTGATTGACGCCTCACGTTAGGTCAACACTAAACGCCCGAACTTTAGTTGCATCGCCGCCACAGATTCCGCTCACATATCGCCTCTGAAACGTTGACGAGATCACAAAAAGTTTATAGACATCTCGCTCGTTCGAGTCGTCTCAGCCGATTGATTTTGGGAGGCGAGCTTGATCCTCGGCGATAGCAAACGCAGTTCTTCGCGCGCTCGCTCGTTGTTGCCATACGCCATTCTCGACTCGTTGACAGAGCAATCATACGACGAGTTGACGGGCCTTGTCGCTTATATCGCCAAGACGCCGATTGCGTTGATATCGTTCGTGGACCGTGACCGGCAATGGTTCAAGTCCCGCGTCGGCCTCGGTAGTTCGGAGACGCCGCGAAATTCGTCTTTCTGCGCGCATGCAATCCGCGAACCCTCAAACATCCTCATCGTCCCCGACGCGCTCGCCGACCCCCGCTTCGCCGACAATGTTTTGGTGACGGGGGATCCTCCTATCCGCTTCTACTGCGGAGCCAAATTGACCACGCCCGACAATCAGTCGGTGGGCACGCTCTGCGTGATTGACCGCGTGCCGCGGCAACTCGATGAACGACAGACGCATGCGCTCGAATTGCTCGCGCATCAGGCGATGTCGCTATGGGAGATGCGCAAGTTCACGCTCGACCAATACTGGGTGACGCGCGCGCGTCCCCCCGCCGCCTGCGCCTAGGGTGCGGTCTCGGGTCACTTTGCTTCACGCCCGAAGCTTCACCCCCGGATCGGCTCATGCGCCAACGCCGCCCGCAGGAAGTAGAACAGCCCCGTCAGCGCCGCAAAAATCAGCACGGCCTCCAGCGCATGCGTCAGCAGGTCGCCAAGCTGGAACAGGCCGCCGATGGCCCAGCCCGCCGCGCCACCTGCCCCGACCAGTTCCGTGCCCACGAGAACCGCGACGCTCGCCAGCGTCGTCGCGTTGGTCCAATTGATCGGCCGCGCCAATGCGTCACCCTTTCGCCGTGTTGAGCCACGCCTTATAGCGGGACGACCCCGCCAACGGAACCGCTCTATGTCCGAAGACGCCTTTTTCGCCCATGCCGCCGTCGCCGCCCCCCATGCGCTCGCCGCGCAGGCGGGTCGCGACATCCTGATTCAGGGCGGCAACGCGCTGGAGGCGATGGTGGCGATGGCCGCCAGCATCGCCGTCGTCTATCCCCACATGAACAGCATCGGCGGCGACGGCTTCTGGATCGTGCGCGAGCCCAAAGGCAAGGTGCGCGCCATCGAAGCCTGCGGCTTTGCGGGCGAGAAGGCGACCGCGGCGTCCTACGAGGCGTTGGGCGGCATACCCACGCGGGGGCAGCTGGCGGCGCTGACCGTGCCGGGCGCCATCGGCGGCTGGAGGGCGGCGCTGGAACTGGGCGAGCATCTGGGGGGCCGGTTGCCGCTCACCGATATTCTGGGGCCCGCCATCGCGCAGGCCCGCGCGGGCGTCGCGGTCTCGCCTTCCGAGGAGCGCACGCAGCCGCACGTCGGAGCCGACCTTTACGGCGCGCCGGGCTTCAAGGAGACCTACTTCGTCGACGACGCCGCGCCCAAAGCCGGCCAGCATCGCAAATTGCCCAAACTGGCCGAAACGCTCGCCCAACTCGCCGACGCCGGGCTGGAGGATTTTTATCGCGGCGACATCGCGCGCGAAATCGCCGCCGATCTCGACAAGCTCGGCTCGCCCGTCACCCGCGCCGACCTCAAGAAATACGCGGCGCGCTGGCGCGAGCCGCTCTCCATCAAGACCCGCCAGGCCACGCTCTATAACACGCCTGTTCCCACGCAGGGCCTCGCCTCGCTGATGATTCTGGGCATCTACGAGCGCCTCGGCGTCAAAGAGATCGAGGGCGTCGACCACGCCCACGCGCTGATCGAGGCGACAAAACGCGCCTTCGCCCACCGCGACCGCGTCTGCGTCGATTTCGACCACATCGAGGAGGATTTCGATGCGCTGTTGTCGTCCGCCTCGCTCCAAAAGGAGGCTGCCGGCATCGATATGAGGCGCGCGGCCGCCTGGCCCCTCGCCCCCGCCAAGGGCGACACGGTCTGGATGGGCGCCATCGACAAGGGCGGCCTCGCCGTCTCCTACATCCAGTCGGTCTATTGGGAATACGGCTCGGGCGTGGTGCTGCCCACGACCGGCGTGACGATGCAGAATCGCGGCATCGCCTTTTCGCTCGACCCCGCCTCGCCCCGTTATCTGACCCCCGGACGACGCCCGTTCCACACGCTGAACCCGGCTTTGGCGGTGTTCGCGGACGGGCGGGTCATGTCCTATGGCGCGATGGGCGGCGACGGGCAGCCGCAGTTTCAGGCGCAGGTATTCACCCGGATCGCGGCGGGCGAACGGCTCGCCGCCGCGGTGGCCGCGCCGCGCCTGCTGTGGGGCAAAACCTGGGGCGCCGACAGCCTCACGGTGAAGATCGAGGATTCCTATGACGATTCCCTCGCGGCCGGCCTCGCCCGGCGCGGCCACGAGATCGAGCGGCTCGCGCCCCACCGGCAAGACGCTTTTGGTCACGCGGGCGCCCTGCGGCGTGGGCTCAAGGGCGAGATCGAGGCGACGCACGATCCGCGCGCCGACGGCGGGGCCCTTGGATTGTGACGCGCACGTTCATGTCTGCGAAACCCGACGGCGCCAAAAGGAAGGGTATGTTCCTCTCCGCGCCCTTTGCGCTCGTCAGCGGCTTCCGGTTCAGCGAATTCGGCTGGGGGCGTCGCGTCGCGCTCGTCGCGGCGGCGCTCGTCGGCTCTGTCGCCGTGGCCTATGCCGCCAATCTTGCGAGCCGCAATATGCTGTGGCAGGTCGCGCGCGTCTGCGCGCTTGACAAGTCCACCACGGGTTCGCCGCTGCCCTGTCTAGAGGCTAACGTCGGCGCGGGCTATGCGGTGCTGCGTCCCCCGTTCGGGCGGCCCGACACCATTCTCACGCCGCTCAAGCCCATCAAGGGCGTGGAGGACCCGCAATTGCAGGCCCCTGACATGCCCAATTATTTCGCGCTCGCCTATGGCGCGCGACGCTGGGCGGTTTCAGAGCCGCGCCGCGTGGCGCTGGCGGTCAATTCGCGCCTCGCCCGCTCGCAGGATCAGCTTCACGTCCATATCGGCTGCCTGTCGAACGAATTCGCCGGCCGGCTTTCGGGCGGAGCGCTGGGGCCGCGCGCATCGGAATGGTTCCGCGCGGGCGACATGGCGCCGGGGTTGGAACTATGGACCTATCGCGGCGGACGGGACATCGCCGCGCTGGCGCCGTTCCATCTGCTTAAAGGCTTACTGGGCGACGAGAAGGTTCTCGCGCGCACGACGCTGGCGGTGGTCGAGACGGCCGCCGATTTCGTCGTCGTCGCGATGCGCTCACGCCCCGGCGGCTGGTACGCGGCGGCGGAGGACGTCGTGGACGCGGATTGTTAGGAGGCCGCCCCTGGCCGCACGGTCACCGAGCGGACCAGCAATCGCCCCTCGATCGCGCTTCGTTTGGTGAAAAGCCGGATCTCCACGGCGTGACGCGGATCGGCGACGGCGAAGGAAAGTTCATAGGCGAAAATGCCTTTGGCGGGCATGAGAAATACCTTTTCGACCAGCACTTCGGAAATGAACACGTCTGTCGCCGCCTCGACGCCGGAAACGGCTTCGTCGATCTCGAACTCGACGCGCGCGATCCATTCGCCGGGAGGAAGATGCAAATAGGGCCCGTACATGACGGCGCGCGCGGGTCCCGTGAGGTCGATCGGCTCGCGCCAGCTTGCGATGTCCGGGCAAGTGAAGAGCGAGACCGGCCACATGACTTCCGACGGGAAATGGCCAGAGAACACGTCGGCGTAATTCGTCATCGCCGTTTTCATGTCGGCCGTCCGTTCGGGATCGGCTGAGGGAGGCCCGGTTACGGACGGGTCTGCGTTCACGCGCCAGTTCGCCGGTCCGTCGGGCGAGATTTTCCCGTCGCGCACCAGCGTCTCGTAAAGGCTGGCCGCCAGACCTTCGTCGGCGGTCGGGCATAGATGCGCGACAATGGCCGCCACGAGGGCGCGCACCGAGTTATCTGGCCGAAGGATAAGCGCCTTGGGGGCGAGGAAGGCCGGCGCCAGCACGCAGGTGATGTTGCAGCAGAACCGGACGGCGTTCTCCGTGCTCATCCGGCGACTGTGCGCCGTCCAGTCGATCATCTCGTCGACGTCGTCGCCGAAAGCGATGACCGGGAGCGCCGAGCGCAGCAGAAAGTCGAACAAATCCTGATCGGGGAAGTCGGACGTCACCACAAGACTGCCGCCGCTGCGTTCCCCGACACGGTCGCGAAGTTGCTGAAAATTCG
>JAYVYJ010000049.1:0-36095 GCA_043784465.1 Hyphomicrobiales bacterium | reverse complement strand
GCGCTGCCGGGCGTCAGCGCCAAGGCGGGGGACGCGCACGGCAGGGCGGGGCTTGCCGCGCTGCGGGTCGGACACGACGCGGTCGTCAGCTCCGTGCATTTCACCGCCCGCGGTCCCGACACGCTGATCGCGGCGGTGCGCGCGCCGGGCGTCAAGCGCGATCTGGTCGTGGGCGGGGCAGGCAGTCTGAAAGCGGCGCCGGGCGCGCGCGGGATCGACCTGCCGACGTTCCCCGAACTCTACAGGGCCTAGGCGCAGGGGGCATCGTGCTGCTCGACACGTTGCGCGAAGCCCATGACCTCGAATGGACTTAACTTTCGCCTAGCGCGGATTTCATGCCTGGCGAGCGCACGGGCAAATTCCGGCTGAGCGCCGACGCGCTGCTGGCGGGGCTGGAAGGCAGCAGGATTTCGCTCGAAGATTACGCCATCGCACGGGTCGACGAACTGGAGACGCCGCGCCATGTCCGGGTGCGTTTCACGGCCGGCTATTGAAGCGACGGGCGCTTGCGCAGCGCCCCGGCGAGCGACTACTCCTTGGGCGGGCCCAGGGAGAGCTGAAACATGAGCGAAGTCGCGGCCGCCCTTGAGGCCCTCCGTCAGCGCGGCGTGACCTCGTTGCCCTCGCTCGCCTTCGTGCTGGGCTCGGGACTGGGGCCGCTGGCGGACGAGGTGGAAAACGCGATCCCCATTCCCTACGCAGAGATTCCCGGCTTTCCCCAACCCTCCGTCGCCGGCCACAAGGGCCGCCTCGTCGTGGGCGATCTGGAGGGGCGGCGGGTCGCGCTGTTTCAGGGGCGCGGGCATTATTACGAGCGCGGCGACGCCGCCGCGATGGCCGTCGCCATCGAGACGTTCAAGACGCTGGGCGGCGAGACGCTGTTCCTCACCAACGCGGCGGGCGGGCTGCATCCTGAATGGACGCCGCCCTCGCTGGTCGCCATCACCGACCACATCAACTTCGCCGGCGTCAATCCGCTGATCGGCCGTGCGAGCGACGACCGCTTCGTGCCGATGACGCGCGCCTACGATCCCGACTTGCGGGAACGCCTGCGCGGCGCCGCCCGCGATGCGGGCGTCACGCTGCGCGAGGGCGTCTACATGTGGTTCAACGGTCCCTCATTCGAGACGCCAGCGGAAATCCGCATGGCGAAAATTCTGGGCGCGGACCTCGTGGGCATGTCCACCGCGCCGGAGGTGATCCTCGCGCGGCTGCATGGCCTCAAATGTGTGGCCGTCAGCCTCGTCACCAATTTCGCGGCGGGGTTGTCGGGCGGCGATCCCAGCCATGAGGAGACGCAGGCGTTCGCCGCGCGCGGTTCCGCCGATTTCCGCCGCCTGTTGCGCGCCTTCGTGCGAGCCCCCTGATGCTGCCGCAGGAGGTCATCCGCGCCAAGCGCGACGGGCGCGCGCTTAGCCGCGAGGAGATTTCGTTTTTCGTGCGCGGCGTCACGGATCGCTCGATCTCGGACGGGCAGGTCGCGGCCTTCGCGATGGCGGTGTTCTTCTCCGGCATGGACATGCCCGAGCGCGTCGAACTTACGCGCGCGATGACCCATTCCGGCGAGATGCTCGACTGGTCGGACCTGCCCGGTCCGGCGGTCGACAAACATTCCACCGGGGGCGTCGGCGACAACGTCAGCCTGATGCTCGCTCCGATGCTGGCCGCCTGCGGCGCCTATGTGCCGATGATCTCGGGGCGCGGCCTCGGCCATAGCGGGGGCACGCTCGATAAGCTGGAATCGATCCCCGGCTACGACGCGCAGCCCGACGTGGCGCTGTTCCGCCGCACGGTGCGCGAGGCGGGTTGCGCGATCATCGGCCAGACGGCCGCGCTCGCCCCCGCCGACCAGCGCCTCTACGCAATCCGCGACGTGACGGCGACGGTGGAGTCCATCGCGCTCATCACCGCCTCCATCCTTTCCAAGAAGCTCGCGGCGGGCCTTTCGGCGCTGGTGATGGACGTGAAGACAGGTTCCGGCGCCTTCATGACGACGCGGGAGGATGCGCGGGCTTTGGCGCAGAGCCTGGCTGTCGTTGCGACCGGCGCGGGTCTGCCGACGGTCGCGCTCATCACCGACATGAACGAACCGCTCGCGAGCGCCGCCGGCAATGCGCTGGAAGTGCTCAACGCCGTCGATTATTTGACGGGCGCGCGACGCGACGCGCGGCTGCACGAGGTGACGATGGCGCTCGCCGCCGAGCCGCTCGTCGCGCGGGGGTTGGCGCGCGATCTCGGCGCTGCGCGTCTGGCTTTGCAACGCGCGCTCGACAGCGGCGCGGCGGCGGAAAGGTTCGAGCGGATGGTCTCCGCGCTCGGCGGCCCGAAGGATTTTCTCGCGAACGCGCGCAGGCATCTGCCGCAGGCGCCGAGCGTCATCGACGCGCCCGCGCCGCGCGCGGGCTTCGTGGCGCGCATCGATACGCGCGCGCTCGGCCTCGCCGTGGTCGAACTGGGCGGCGGGCGTCGCAACAGCGCCGATTCCATCGATCACGCCGTGGGGCTCGACAGGCTCGCGGGGCTAAGCGCCGAGATCGGGCCGGGGCGCCCGCTCGCCCGAATCCATGCACGGAACTCCGACGCGGCCACGGCGGCGGCCGCGCGGATCGCGGCGGCCTACGAGATCGCCGACGTAGCCCCGCCGCACGAGCCCGCCGTCAAGGAGCGGCTTTCCGCATGAACTTGCTGATCGCGACACGGGGTTGGGACCCGCGCCCCTGGATCGAACGCCTTGCGCGGCGCCTGCCGGGGCGGCGCTTCGACACGCCCGAGACGCTGGCGGACCCCGGCGCCGTCGGCTACGCGCTCACATGGCGCCATCCGCCCGGCGCGTTCTCACGCCTGCCCAACCTGCGCGCGATCTTTTCGCTGGGCGCGGGGGTCGATCATGTCTTGTCGGATCCGCTTCTGCCTTCGGCGCCGCTGGTGCGCGTGGTCGATCCCGATCTGACGGGGCGCATGAGCGAATGGGTGGCGTTGCAGGTGTTGCTGCATCACCGCCAGTTCCGCCGCTACGACCGCCAGCAGCGCGGACGGGTGTGGGACGAGGACGAGAACCAGCCCGCCGCGCGCGACGTGAGGGTCGGCGTACTGGGTCTGGGAGAAATCGGAAGCGACGCGGCGCTGAAGCTCAAGGCGCTGGGCTTCACGGTGGCGGGCTGGAGCCGCACGGCCAAAGCCATCGCAGGGCTGGAGACTTTCCAAGGCGCGGACGGCCTCGACGCGATGCTCGCGCGCACGGACATTCTGGTGTGCTTGCTGCCCCTGACGCCCGAGACCCGCGGTTTTCTCAACACGCAGTTGTTCGAAAAACTGCCGCGCGACGGGCGCATCGGTCCCATCCTCCTTAACGCCGGGCGGGGCGGTTCGCAGGTCGAGGCCGACATTTTCGCCGCGCTGGAGACGGGCGTGCTGAAGGGCGCCTCGCTCGACGTGTTCGAGACCGAGCCGCTGGCGCCGGAGTCTTTGTTTTGGGCGCGCGAGGATGTCTATGTCAGTCCGCATAACGCCGGGCTCTCCGCGCCGGAGGCGGTGGCGGGTTATATCGCCGATCAAATCCTGGCGTTCGAGCGCGGCGGGCCGCTGCGCAACGTTGTGGACCGCGCGCGCGGCTATTGAGCGGCGCGGCGGGCCGCCCAGCGGCGGCGCTCGAATTCGGCTGCGATCACCAGCGAGATCGCGAGCGGCCCCAGCAAATAAAGCAGGCGGAAGGCGAGCAGGGCGGCCAGCGCCGGGGCGGCCGGAATTTCGGGCGCGGCCTTGAGGAAGGTCAGTTCCAGCACGCCAAGCCCGCCCGGCGCATGGCTTATCAGGCCCGCCGAGAACGCGGCGAGGAAGGCGCCCAGAACGTCGAGAAATCCGGGGTTCGCCGCCTCGGGCAACGCGAAATAGACGATGCCCGCCGCCCCGAGGATTTCGAGCGGCGCGATCAGCATCTGTTGCGCGGCGATGGGCGGGCGCGGGTAGACGAGTGCGACGCCGCCGACCCTGAGCGGCGGCAGGTGGAACAGCGCCCCCGCCACATAGAGCCACGGCCCCGCCAGCAACAATGCCGCCAGCACAATCCCAAGCCCGGGTGGACCGTCGAACCCGCGTGCGGCGAGTGCGGGCCGGGCGAGAAGCGCGAGGCCGCCCGTCAGCAGCGCGCCGAGCGTGAACGTCGCGGAAGTGAAGGCGACGACGGCGCCGACTTGCCACGCGCTGAGACCTTTGGCCGAATAGGCGCGATAACGCGCAAGGCCACCCGTCAGCACCGGAGCGCCAAGATTATGGCCGAGCGCGTAGGACGTGAAGGCCGCGACGGCGACGTAGCGGAAGTCGAGACGATGGCCCAAATGCTCAAGCGCGAGGCGGTCGTAATTGGCGAGCGCGAAATAGGCCAACGCGGCGGAGGCGAGCGCGGCGAGCCAGCGAGCCAGAGGAATGGCGGCGAAAGCGGCGGCGATGTCGGCAACCGAGAGGCCGCGCACGTCTCGCACCAGCAACCACCCTGCGAGAGCGACCGCCGCCAGTCCGACGAGCGACCAGGCCGCCTCTTTTCCTCTCGCCATCGCCCGTCTTGTCGCTGCCTCCTGCACCTCGGCGAGACGCGGCATGGGGCGCAAGGGTTCAGCCGTTGTGTTGCGCGGAAGCCATGCGAACGCCGCGCACGCCACCCAGATCTAGCCACACGTTGGGGTCGTCCTGCGCCTGACGCTTAATGTAGGTGTAGCCGGTCGCGTCCCACGGGCGGACGACGTCGGCGAGATTGTCGAGAACGAACTCGCCGCGGTCGGTCTTGACGGTGAGGATGGCGTGGCCTTCGCCTTCCAGGTCCTTGACCACCGTCATCAACAGCGCCTGACGGGGAAAGCCCGCGTCGATCAGCAGCTTGCGCTTGTAAAGCGCATAGACCTTGCAATCGCCCTTGCCGTCGACGGGATAATCCCAATGGTCGAGCATCGTGCCCCAATGGGCGAGATTGGTCATCGGCTCGATGGCGGCGTTGACCGAGCGGTTGACGCGGTCGAGCTGGGCGAAAGCGGCCTTTGTCAAGCGCACGTCGAGCGGCTTCAGCTTGCCAAGTTCGCATTCCTCGGGACGGCGACCGCAGAAATCGATCCAGCCGTACGGCACGGAAGTCGGGGCGCCGACGGCGGCGTAGGAACCAGCAGACAGGCTGGCCTCCGAGGCTTGGCCAAAATTCGCGAAGCCGGCGCCAAAAAGGGCGGCGGCGATGGCGGCGGCGAAGAAAGTCTTCAACATGGGCGATCCGATCCTTGAACAGGACCGAAGATCGCCGCGCCGGATTGGCGCCCGCCGAAAAATATCCGCGCAATTTTATGTATCTGACCTCGGGTAAGGCGGGATTTTCCTTAAGGTTGCCGATGTGTAGACTGGGTGAGGGTCAATTCTATATTCTCGATTTACTTTAAGAGCTGGGTAAGCTTTCGGAAATCTTATCAGCAGACCGAAGCCGCGAAAAGCTGAAGCGGCCGCCTTGCAAAAAGATATATCTTAGACTATCTCTCAAAAGACATATCCAAGATATGTTTTTCAAAGAGGAAATCTATGTTTTTCAGACACTTCCATCAACACGAAGCCCACCGTCGCGGCGGCCCCGGCGGCGAGGGTCATTCCGGATTCGGTCGGTTCCGGCGCGGCGGCGGGGGTTTTGGCGGGCGCGAAGGGCGCATGTTCGACGGCGGCGAGTTGCGGCTCGTCATTCTGGCTATGATCGCCGAAAAGCCGCGCCACGGCTACGAGGTCATCAAGGCCCTTGGGGAGCGAGCGGGCGGCGACTACAGCCCCAGCCCCGGCGTCGTCTATCCGACGCTGACGCTGCTTGAGGACACCGGCCTCGCCAGCGCGAGCGCGGACGAGGCGGGCCGCAAGCTTTACGCCGTCACGCCCGAGGGACAGAAACTGCTCGTCGAAAACAAAGAGCAGATCGACGCGATCTTCGCGCGGCTCGACGGCGAGAGTGGGCCCGGCTGGGCGGAGGCCGCCTCGGTGCTGCGCGCGATGATGAACCTGCGCGCCTCGGTCAAGCTGCGCCTGCGCGGCCGCAAGGCCACGAAGGAGCAGATCCAGGCTGTCGCCGACGTGCTCGACGCCGCCGCCAAGACCATCGAAAAGATCTGATCCGGCAAGGCGTCGATCGCCGCCTTCGGGGCGGGCGCGCCCGCACTTTCGGCGCAGGCGCTTCGGGCGCGGCGACTTGACGTCTCACGTGCTCGGCCCTACTTCCCGAATTTAAGCGCTGCCCAACGGCGGCCCTCGCCGGGTGTCCGCCCCGCCCATGCGATCAGGAGTCCTTAATGTCGGGTCATCTGCCGCTGCACCTGCGGCGCCTGGAAGCGGAATCCATTCACATCATGCGTGAGGTGGTTTCAGAATTCCGCGCACCGGTGATGTTGTATTCGATAGGCAAGGATTCCGGCGCGATGCTTCAGGTCGCGCTAAAGGCGTTTCAGCCTGCGCCGCTGCCGTTCCCCCTGCTGCATATCGATACGACGTGGAAGTTCCGCGAGATGATCGCGTTCCGCGACGACCTCGCCAAGCGGCTCGGGCTCGATCTGCGGGTCCACATCAACCAGGACGGCGTCGCGCGGGGCGTCAACCCGATGGCGTCCGGCAGCCAGCTTCATACGCAAGTGATGAAAACGGAAGGGCTGCGGCAGGCGCTCGACGCGGGCGGTTTCGACGCAGCTTTCGGCGGCGCTCGGCGGGATGAAGAAAAGAGCCGCGCCAAGGAGCGCATCTTCTCGCACCGCTCCGCCCAGCACGCGTGGGACCCGCGCAACCAGCGTCCCGAACTCTGGCGCCTGTTCAACACCCGCATTCGCGAGGGCGAGTCCATGCGTGTGTTCCCGCTGTCGAACTGGACCGAACTCGACGTGTGGGAATACATTAAATTCGAGAACCTTCCCGTCGTGCCGCTCTATTTTGCGAAAGAGCGCCCGGTGGTCGAACGCGGCGGCACGCTGATCATGGTGGACGACGGCCGCCTGCTGCTCAACCCCGGCGAAGTCCCGCAGATGCGCAAGGTGCGTTTCCGTACGCTCGGTTGCTATCCGCTCTCGGGCGCGGTGGAATCGGAAGCCGAGACGCTCGACGAGATCATCGCGGAAATGAAGGCGTCCACCACGTCGGAGCGACAGGGGCGGCTGATCGATACGGACGAGTCGGGTTCGATGGAGAAAAAGAAGCGCGAGGGATATTTCTGATGAGCCTGCCCACGCTGCGCTTCCTCACCTGCGGCTCCGTAGACGACGGCAAATCGACGCTGATCGGGCGCCTGCTCTACGAACAGCAATTGATCTTCGACGATCATCTGTCGGCGCTGGAGAAGGACTCTAAGAAACACGGCACCACCGGGGCCGACATCGATTTCGCGCTGCTGGTCGACGGGTTGGAGGCCGAGCGCGAGCAGGGCATCACCATCGACGTCGCCTACCGCTATTTCGCGACCCCGCGCCGCTCGTTCATCGTCGCCGACACGCCCGGCCACGAGCAATATACCCGCAACATGGCGACCGGCGCTTCCAACGCCGATCTCGCGATCCTTCTGGTGGACGCCCGCAAGGGCCTGCTGCCGCAGACGCGCCGCCATTCGCTGATAGTCTCGCTTTTGGGCATCCGCCACGTCGTGCTGGCGGTCAACAAGATCGACCTCGTCGGGTTCGATCAAAAGATTTTCGACGACATCGTGGCGGCCTACGCCGAGTTCTCTGCATCGCTCGGCTTCAAGACGATAAAGGCTATTCCACTTTCTGCGCGCTACGGCGACAACATGTCCGAGCGTTCGACCCAGACGCCCTGGTACCGGGGCCCGACGCTGCTGGAGCATCTGGAGACCCAGGACGTTAGCGAGGATCATTCCGCCGCCCCGTTCCGCTTCCCCGTGCAATGGGTCAACCGGCCCAACCTCGATTTTCGCGGCTATGCCGGCACGGTCGCGGGCGGGCGCATCGGCGTCGGCGAGGAGATCGTCGTGGCCAATTCCGGCCGCATGTCCAGGGTCAAGGCGATCCTCGTCGCCGACCAGCCGTCGGAAGCCGCCGAGGCTGGCGACGCCGTGACGTTTCAGCTTGAGGACGAACTCGACATCGCGCGCGGCGACGTGCTGTGCCGTTCCGACGCGCGCCCCGATGTCGCCGACCAGTTTCTTGCGCATGTGATCTGGATGAGCGCCGAGCCGATGCTGCCGGGCCGCTCCTATCTGTTGAAGCTGGGTTCGCGCACGGTTCCCGCCGCCATCACCGACCTCAAGCACCGCGTGGACGTCAACAATCAGGACAAGCTGGCCGCCAAGACGCTTTCGCTCAACGAGATCGGCCTGTGCAACATCGCCACCACCGCGCCGCTGGCCTTCGACCCCTATGGCGAGAACCACG
The DNA here is from genome assembly GCA_043784465.1 of Hyphomicrobiales bacterium. Lineage (GTDB taxonomy): Bacteria > Pseudomonadota > Alphaproteobacteria > Rhizobiales > Beijerinckiaceae > Roseiarcus. The sequence goes on along the minus strand of JAYVYJ010000049.1, from coordinate 27,717 downwards.
ACCTCGGCGCCTTCATCCTGATTGATCGCAACACCAACGAGACGGCGGCGGCAGGCGTCGTGCAGCATGGTCTGCGCCGCGCGACCAACGTGCATCGCCACGGCTTCACCATCGACCGCGACGCGCATGCCGCGCTCAAGCACCAGAAGCCCGCCGTGCTGTGGTTCACCGGCCTGTCGGGTGCGGGCAAATCGACCATCGCCAATATCGTCGAGCAGCGGCTGCACGCGCGCGGCGTCCATACTGCGCTGCTCGACGGCGACAACGTGCGCCACGGCCTCAACAAAGACCTCGGCTTCACCGCCGCCGACCGCGTCGAGAACATTCGCCGCGTCGGGGAGGTCGCGCGTCTGATGACCGACGCCGGGCTGATCGTGCTGACCTCGTTCATCTCGCCGTTCCGCGCCGAGCGTCAGCTTGCGCGCGACCTCGCGGCGGCGGGCGAGTTCTTCGAGATCCACGTCGACACCGACATCGCCGAGGCGATCCGCCGCGATCCCAAGGGCCTCTACAAGCGGGCGCTGGCGGGCGAAATCAAGAATTTCACCGGCGTCGATCAACCTTACGAAGCGCCGCAGGCGCCGGAGTTGCGGCTCGACACGGCGACGGCGAGCGTCGAGGCCAACGCCGACGCCGTGATCGCCATGCTGGAGGCCAAGGGGCGTATCGCAAAATTTTGATTTCGACTCGATAGAGAGAAGTGTGCGGTCCGTATCTGGCCGTCGTCGCGCTGACAATGTTCGTGGCGCCGCTCGTCAGCATGGGCTGGGCCTACGCTGTCGTATCGCTGGATTTATTGCGCCTGACCGGCATGTATTTCGTGCTTTGGAGCGTCGAGGTTCGGCTGACGTTGGCGGGTAGGCGCCAATATCTGCGGCATCCATTCACCGTTGCGGCGCCTTGGATATCAAAGGGCGCGAAACGGTCGTGATCGTGCGCGAGCTGGGGGGCCGATATCCCGACAGGTAGCGAGGTCTCGCGTCGCTGGCGTTTCCCACCTTCGTGACGCCCGCCGCCCTCGCCGCCGCCATCTTCTATTTCGTCGCTGCGGGCGAGCGTCTCAAATCCTCCCGTCGGGGCCATAACGAGAGCGTCGCGCTGTGGAGCGACGGGTTCATCGCGCGGGTCCTGACGTTTCACCTCATCGGCGCAACGACGCGCGGCGCGTTCTGAAGACGCCATGACGGTGCGCGCGGCTATAGTATTGCCTGCGCTCAGCTGTAAGATGCGGGATCAGGGGAGACGAACATGGATGCGCTGCAACATTGGACGTTCTGGGCGACGGCGCTGTTGATCGTCGCCACGCCAGGAACGGGGGCGATCTACACGCTCGCCGCCGGGCTCTCCCAAGGCCCGCGCGCGGGCGCATGGGCGGCGTTCGCCTCGACGCTGGGCATCCTGCCCCATATCGCCGCCGCGCTCACCGGCCTCGCCGCGCTGCTGCACGCCAGCGCCGTGGCGTTTTCCGCCGTCAAATGGCTCGGCGTCGCCTATCTGATCTACATGGCCTGGGGCATGTATGCGGATCGAGGCGCCTTGCGCGTGACGGCGGACGCACCGCGCAAGCCCGCGCTGCGCGTGCTGGCCGACGGCGTTGCGCTCAATCTCCTGAACCCCAAACTCTCGATCTTTTTCGTGGCGTTCCTGCCGCAGTTCGTCGGCGCGGACGCCGCCGCGCCGCTGCGCGACATGATTGCGCTGAGCCTCGCGTTCATGGCGCTCACTTTTGTCGTTTTCGCGATTTACGGCGCTGCGGCGGGCGTGCTGCGCGAGCGGGTCATCGAGCGGCCGCGCGTGCTGGCGCTCTTGCGCCGAAGCTTTGCAGCGGGTTTTGGACTGCTCGCGGTCAAGCTGGCGGCGGCGGAGGCCTGAAGGCAGATCCGCTTTGTCGACGCGGTTTTATCGACGCAAGTGCGCGCGCGTGCTAACCGCGCGGGGAGGCCGCCCGCGCAGGTCGGGCCAAATCGGGAAGTCATGACCGAGAACGACGCCGTACGATCCGGCAAGACCCACAGAAACGAGAATTTCCCGGTCGCCTCGCGGCTCGTTCGCGCCGAGCACCGTCCGCTGATCATGGCGTTCTACGATTTCGCCCGCGCGGCCGACGACGTCGCCGACGCGCCCGGCCTTGCGCCTGACGAGAAACTCCGCCGCCTCAATCATATGGAAGCCGTGCTGACCGGGCAGGGCGTGGGCGACACGAACGCGCAGACGCTACGCGCCGCGCTCAAGGCGCGCGGCCTCACCGCCCGCCATCCGCGCGACCTGTTGATCGCCTTCCGCGCCGACGCCACCAAGCAGGTTTACGCCGACTGGTGGGAGTTGATGAACTATTGCGCCTATTCGGCCAATCCGGTTGGGCGCTTCGTGCTCGACGTCCACGGCGAGGACGACGCGTTGTGGGCGGCTTCGGACGCTATCTGTTCGGCGCTCCAGATCATCAACCATCTTCAAGATTGCGCGGACGATTACGCCAAGATCGGGCGCGTCTACATTCCGCAGGACAGGCTGGCCGCGCATGGCGCAACGACCCGTATGCTGTCGCTGCCCGTTTCGCCCCCTGGCTTGCGCGCCGTCATCGTTGAACTCGCCGAGCGCACCCGAATGCTTCTGCGCCAGGGACCGGGGCTGGCGGGGAATTTGCGCGACCGGCGGCTGCGGCTTGAGATCGACGTCATCTATGCGCTGGCGGAGGCGCATCTGGACCGATTGATGGTCATGGACCCGCTGAGCCAGCGTACGAAACTGCCGCGCTGGAAAATGGGCTTCGTCGCGTTGTCGGCGGCGGCGCGGGGCCTCATGGGGGGCGGCGCGCGCGCGCGCACATCGGAGGCGCAATCGTGACGCTCGCCGCGGCGGAGCCCATCGAAGGCGCGCAGACTCGCGCTCGCAAATCCTCGTTCTATCTCGCCATGCGCCTGATGCCGCCCTCGCAGCGTCAGGCGATGTTCGAGATTTATGCGTTCTGCCGCGCCGTCGACGACATCGCCGACGACGGGCTGCCGCCAGAGGTGGCGCTGGTGCGGCTTGACCGTTGGCGCGCCGATCTGGCTGCGCTCTATGCGGGGCGGGCGCCGGCGCGGCTCGCCGATCTCGCGACGGCGGTCGCCAAATTCGGCATGGCGGAGCAAGATTTCCTGGCCGTGATCGACGGCATGGAGATGGACGTGCGCCGCACGGTCGGCGCCGGAGACACCGACTGGGCGACGCTCGACCTTTATTGCGACCGGGTGGCGAGCGCGGTGGGGCGACTGTCGGCGCCCGTGTTCGGCATGGAGCCCGCCGAGGGCGTCGCCCTTGCGCATCATCTGGGGCGTGCGCTGCAACTTACCAACATCCTGCGCGATCTCGACGAGGACGCGTTGATAGACAGGCTCTATCTCCCTGGCGAGGCGTTGAAGGCGGCCGGCGTGCCGGCTGGGACGGCGCGCGAGGTGGTGAACGATCCTCGCGTCGTGGCGGCGTGCGAAGAGGTCGCCGGAAGGGCGCGCGTCCATTTCGCCGAGGCGCGGCAAATTCTCGATCGCACGCCTTCCCGCTTGGCGCGCACGCCGCGAATCATGGGCGAGGCTTACGGCCATGTCTTCGAGCGGCTGAGCGCGCGCGGTTTCGCGCCGCGCAGGGCGCCGCTCAAGCTCGGCAAGCTCAAGCTCATCGCCATCGTCGCGCGTTGTTTCCTCAGATGACGGGCCGCGTTCATGTGATCGGCGCCGGGCTTAGCGGTTTGTCGGCGGCGGTGGAGCTCGCTTCGTCCGGCGTCGCGGTCGCCGTCCATGAGGCGAGCCCTCAGGCGGGCGGGCGGTGCCGTTCCTATTACGACGCCGCGCTCGACATGGAGATCGACAACGGCAACCATCTAATATTGTCGGGCAACAGGGAGACGATGGCTTACGTCGCCCGCATCGGCGCCGCCGACAGGCTGGTGGGGCCGGGGTCGGCGACGTTTCCGTTCGTCGACCTCGCCGATATGCGGCGCTGGACGATCCGCGCCAACGACGGCCCGATCCCGTTCTGGATGTTTGACAGGACACGCCGCGTGCCCGACACGAAACTCGGCGATTATCTGGAACTGACGAAGCTGCTGTTCGCCGGGCGCGACAAGACGATCGCCGACGTCATGTCGTGCCGGGGGCCGCTGTGGGATCGGCTGGTCGAGCCGTTTCTGGTCGCCGCGCTCAACATCGAGGCGGGGCAGGGGTCAGCGGCGCTGGCGGGGCGGGTGGTGCGCGAGACGCTCGCGGCGGGCGGGCGCCATTATCACCCTCTCGTCGCGCGCGACGGCTTGTCTTCCGCGCTCGTGCGCCCGGCGGTCGATTATTTGCAGGGGCGCGGGGGCGGCGTCACGTTCGGCCGCCGCCTGCGCGGTTTCGGCTTTGCCGGGCAGCGCGTCGAAACGCTGGACTTTGGCGACGAACAGGTCTCGCTCGCCGAAGGCGACGCCGTGGTGCTGGCGGTTCCGCCGCAGGCCGCAGCGCCCCTTTTGCCGGGCCTCACGACGCCCGACGCGTTCTGCGCCATCGTCAATGCGCACTATCGGGTCGCGCCGCCGCCCGGTATGCCGGCGATCACCGGCATTGTCGGCGGCCTCGCGCAGTGGCTGTTCGCCTTCCCCGACCGGCTGTCGGTCACGATCAGCGCGGGCGACGCGTGGTGCGACACCCCGCGCGAAGAACTGTCGACACGCATCTGGGCCGACGTCGCCAAGGTCGCGGGGCTTCAAGGACCGCCGCCGCGCTGGCAGATCGTGCGCGAGCGCCGCGCCACTTTCGCCGCCACGCCCGAGCAGGACGCGCGCCGTCCCGGCGCTTCTACGCGCTGGCGCAATCTGGCGCTGGCGGGTGACTGGACCGACACAAGGTTGCCCGCCACCATCGAAGGCGCGATCCGCTCCGGCGTCAGCGCCGCGCGCGTTGTGCGGCGGACCGTTAAGGCTCAACGGGGATAAATGAGACTGCCTTTGCGAGAAACGCCCGCATGAACGTCACCGCCCGCCGGCCGCTCGCGGCCAAGTTCGCGCATGTTGATACGTGGGTGTTCGACCTCGACAACACGCTGTATCCCTTCGATTGCGGGCTGTGGCCGATGATCGAGGAGCGCATCACGCTTTATCTGATCCAACATTCCGGCCTCGACGGCGCCTCGGCGCGCGCGTTGCAACGTTACTACTACCACCAGCACGGCACGACCTTGCGCGGCCTCGTAGAAGAGGACGGCGTCTCGCCCGACGACTTTCTCGATTTCGTCCACGACATCGACCGATCCGGCCTCGCGCCCCATCCCGCGCTTGCCGACGAGATTGCAAGACTACCCGGCCGCAAGCTGATCTTCACCAACGGCTCGCGCAGCCATGCGCTGGCCACGATAGAGCAGCTTGGATTAGGCGGCCTGTTCGAGGACGCTTTCGACATCGTGGCGGCGGGTCTCGCGCCCAAGCCGCTCGACGCGGCGTTCGACGCGTTTTTCCGCGCCCACAGCGTCGAACCGACGCGGGCGGCGATGTTCGAGGACATCGCCAAGAACCTGGACGTTCCGCGCGCGCGGGGAATGACGACGGTGCTGGTGCGACCCAGGATCGGGGGCGTCGATCATCGGCAGGTAGCCGACGCTGCGCCCCCCGGTCTCCAGGTCGATTTCGCCACCGAGGACCTCGCGGCTTTCCTCGTCGAGGTTAACGGGGAGCTGACGGGTCGAAAGGCGGCGGGCCTTCACTGAATTTGAAGCCTTACGCGCGACAGAATTCCAAACTGCTCAGACTGGGTTTAGCTTACGACTTCATTTCCGTAACCTGGCCTCAAACCCCGCGCGTCTCCGCCACCGCCACCGCCAGCGTCGTGGCCAGACAATGTGTCGCGGCCAGCGAGCGGAAAGCGCCGAAATCGCTCTCCGACACTTCCAGCCTGATGTCCGCCAGCGCAGCCAGCGGAGACAGCGCGCTGTCGGTGATCGCCACCACCGCCGCGCCGCGCGCCCGCGCGGCCTCCACGAAGCTCAGCGTCTTGGGCGAATAGGGCGCGAAGCTCACCGCGAGCAACACGTCTTCCCGGCCCAGCGCCCCCAGTTGCTCAGGCCCCAGCCCTCCGACGTCGTCGGCCAGCACCGTCGCCACGCCCAACTGGCCGAAGGCGTAGGCGAGATAATGCGCGACGCCGAACGAGCGGCGCTGCGCGACCACGAACACCAGTCGCGCTCTCGCCAGCCGCGCGACCGCGCCGGCCAACGCGGCGCGGTCCAGCCCTGAGCGCAACGCGTCGACCGAGCGCGACGCTGCGTCGGCAAACCCTTCCAGCAGGCTGGCGGCGTCGCCCGGCGCGTGGGCCGGCAGGGTGTGGAGGCGTTCCTGATAATCGGGCCAGCGGCGGCGCAGATGGGCGCGGAACACGCCCTGCAATTCGCTGAACCCCGCAAACCCCAGCGTCTGCGCGAAGCGCACCAGCGTCGACGCCTGCACCTGCGCGTGCTGCGCCACCGAAGCGGCCGTGCCCAGCGCGATCTCGTCGGGGTGGCTCAGCGCATAGGCCGCCGTCTGTTTGAGCCGCTTGGGCAGGCTCGGCTCGATCTCCACCAGCCGCGCCTTGAGCGTATCGAAATCCCTGGGGGCCTCCATGTTCCGCCGCGATTCCCTCAGACTTTGAAGCGAGCATAGGAGAGTTCGTCTCCCCACGCTATCGCCCGCGCCCCTGTCCCAGCAGGCGCAGGAGGCGGTCCAGCAGCATGTTGGCGACGGCGACGCGGCGGTTGGCGAGGTCGCGGTCGAGATCGGCGCGTCGGTCGGGGTGGTTGGCCCACATGAACCGCCTCCGGGCCTGCGCCACCTCGGCGGCGGTCTTGAGCGCGAAAAGGCAAAGTTCGTCCGCTATGTCCTGGGGCGCCGCGCTCGGGCGAGGCGGTTCGGGGGCCGGGGCTTGCGGGGCCTCGGGCGGAGGCGGGTCGGCCTCGGGCGTCCAGGCCGCCGCCGATTCCCATAACAGATGATGGCCCGCCGGGGCCGGCGAAAGCTCCGCGTTGAAGCGGACGAGCGGCGGGCCGGGCGCGTCTTCGCCCATTGCGCGCGCGGCGTCGTCGAGCGCGGCCTCGAAGGGATGGCGCATCGGGCGATCCCTCCCCTCAAGCCGAGGCGCGCAGGGGCGGCGGAGGCGGGCCTTCCTCCGCCACGACCCGGTTGCGCCCCAGCGACTTGGCTTTCATCAGACGGGAATCCGCGCGGTGGATGAAACTCTCCACGCTCTCACCCGGCGCAAGCTTGGCGAGGCCGAACGAGGCTGTGACCATGCCGATGGGCTGCTCGTTGGGGCCGAACACCCAGCGTTTGCCCTCCAGATCCTTGCGCAGTTTCTCCACGATGCGACGGGCCTCAGGGAATGGCACGCCCGGCAAGATAAGCGCGAATTCCTCGCCGCCGTAGCGCGCGGTCTTGGCGCGGCCGCGCCCGCCCGACGTCAGCACTTCAGCGAAGTTCTTCAGAAGATGGTCGCCCACGATATGCCCGAAGCGATCGTTGACCGATTTGAAGCGGTCGACGTCGGCCAGCGCGAGGCACAGGTCAGCGCCCGAGGCGAGGCAGGCGGCCATGTCGGCCTTCAGCGTCCGGTCGAAGAAGCGCCGGTTGCCGACTTGCGTCAACGGATCGAGCAGCGCGAGCCGCTCGACCTCGTCGACGGTTTCGCGCAGCGAGACGATTTCGCGCCGGGCGGCCTCCAGTTCCGCGTTGAGTTGCGAGGACTTCTCCTCCATGCGCCGGTTGGCCCCCCGCAGGCTGGCGATCGCCTCGCGCGCCCGCGCCGGATCGGAGACGGCGGCCAGCCCCGCGTCGATGCCTTCGAGATCGCGTTGATAGATGAGATTGTCTTCGAGATAGCCGCGCAGGCCCCCCAGCACGCGGTCCATTGCTTCCTTGAGCACCGCTTCGGGCGCGGCGGGCGGTTCGGGGGCGGGCGCGCGCAGGGCGGCGGCGGCGAATTCGCCCGCCGCAATGCCCATCAATCCCGAGCAAGCCCCGGCGAAGCCGGCAATTTCGCGCGCGAGATCGCTCGAACCCGGCCAGATCTGCACGAAAGCAAAGCCCAATATCGCCAGAACGGCGGCAAACTGGCCGATCCGGAGGAGAACCCTCATCATCGCCGCCTCCCTGGCTGGCGAGATCGTTGCGCGGGCGAGGGCCTCGCGAAAATCGTTACGCACGTCATGACGCCACCACAGCCGCGTAAGGCCGCCGTCATGGCGCCGCGCCCGCAAAGGGCTGGTCCGCGTAAAGCCCGCTCCCTGATGAGCGCCTGTCTCCAGCCATAGCCGCCGCTGGTTAGTGGCAAGTTACCCCTTCGCCCTTTGCCGCAAGGGCGCCGAGGCGATAAAACATTTACGTTGCGGAACTCGCCGGGGGGAAAATTTACGTTTCGTTAAGGCTATTCGGCCTACCCCGGTTTAGGTTGACCCAAGGTCATTGAAATGCGCGCGCTCCCCGTCGACGTCGTCAGGGCCCTTCTGGCCATTGTGGATTGCCGGGGTTTCACTCGCGCGGCGGAGCGGCTGGGCCGTACGCAGCCCACCATCTCCCTGCAAATCAAGCGGCTTGAGGAGTTGATTGGCGGACCGGCGTTCGACAATACGTCACGCCTGATTTTGAGCGCGCGCGGGCGGCTGGTTGTGGATCACGGCCGCAAGTTTCTGGCCGCGCACGACGAACTCGCAGAGGCGCTGCGGCGCTCGGAGAGCGCATCGCAATCGGTGCGGCTCGGCATGCCCAACGAATTTGCGCCGATGCTGGCGCCGGGTCTGGTGGGGCTTGCTCATTCGGGCGGCGTGTCGCTCGCTTTCGAGGTGACGTGCGAGCAATCGGAGACGCTAATCGACCGGGTGCGTGCGCACGAACTCGACATGGCGCTGGCGATGACGGCGCAGCGCGCCGCCGACAGCGTCGCGCACTGGCGTATGCCGCTGAGTTGGATCGCCGCGCCCGGCGTCCCCCTCGACGACGGGCCGATCCGACTGGTGACGCCGCCCGAGGGCACGCTGTTCTACAACATCGCCGCCGACGCCCTCGCGCGGGCGGGCCGTCCCTTCGAAATCGTCTGCAAGAGCGGCAATCCCGACGTGCTGCGAAGCGCGGTGGACGCGGGTTATGGCGTCTCGCTGGCGCCTATGTCGCTCGCGCCCAAAGGCTCGCGCCGCCTGCCCGACACGCTGCTCGCGCCGCTGCCCGACGTCACGATCGGTCTTTACGCCTGCGAAGGCGAGGCGGCGGACGGGCCGTTGCTGACGCGCATGATCGACATGTTGCAAGCCTCGCCCGCGTTCGATATCGACTGATAGGACATGCGACGGATTGGCGCCGCTAGGCGGGGACGCCCGCGCGGCGGGGACTTCGGGGCGCGCGCGTCCACGCCCGCCTGGCCCCCAGACCGTCGACCGCAAACCATATGAGCCGCCTCAGCCGCAGAACGCGTGCGCGTTCGCGGTCCACGCGCCGACGCCGCTCGCCACCATATGGGCGATCACCGCGCAGATGTAGCGTTTCTGCGCGCTCGGATTGTCGGGGCCGGCGTTGTAGCGCGCGACAGCCATCGTCCATGTGCCTTCCTGTTTGCGCAGGGTCTTGAGCAGGCCCGCCGCGTAAGCCACGTTCATCTGAGGATCGAACATCTCCTCCAGCGAGCGGAAATGCGCGGCGTGATAATGATGGTTGATCTGCATGCAGCCGATGTCGATGAATCTCGCGCCTGCGCGGTCGGCCGTCGCATAGGCCGCGAGCGCCTGCGGCAGCGATTCGCTGTGGATCGAGCGACCGTCGACGTTGAGGTCGAAGGGTCCAAGCACGCCCTTGTGGCCGGTCTCGGTGAGGCCGACGGAATAGAGGATATCCAGCGGGACGTCGTTGTCGCGCGCCGCCGCGGCCATCGCGCGCTCGCACACGAGCGCGTCGGCGGCCAAAGCGCCCTCATACCCGCAGAGCGCCGAAACCGCCGCCCCCAGCGCCAGGGCGCGCAGGCGGGCGCTGCGGCATGTCCGGGTCCGATCCGCCTTCGTCCGTCGAGGCGCCGCCGCTTTCGTCCGAGCCATCGGTTTGCGAAACCCCTTGAGTTGCAAGCGCCTGTCGGGAGATCACGAGATTTTCCAGCGTCTGACCCCCGCCGGCGAGGCGGGCGGCGATCAACTCGCGGTCGTCCTGAATGGTCCCGAGGGTGGAAGGATTGGCGACCGCGATGCTGACCGAAAGCTTGCCGTCGGCGAGCCGCAATTTGATCGTCATCTCGCCGAGGTCGGCGGGATCGAGCGAGATTTTAAGCTCCTTGACCGCCTGCGCGGTTCTGGCCGCGGCGGGCGTCGTCGGGCTCGACGATGCGGAGGGCGCCTCCGTTGCGGCGGCGCTGGTCAGGCTCGACGCCTCACCGGCGAGAAAGGCGGGCAGGTCGGCGAGGGCGACCGTCGCCGGGGCGCTGGCGGCGCTGATCCCGGAAGCCGCATCGACTGCCGATGTCGCGGCGCTCCCGCCCCGAGCGTCGTTGTTCACGCCCCCTTCCGCGCCGCGCGCGCCCGTCGATCCGAAGGCGCCCGACGACGCGGACGAGTCCACCGCCCCGCTGACAGCGTGCAGCGAAGCCGGCGCGCCGGTGCGGTTGTCTTCGCCGGACCTTCGCGCCGGCGCGACCGGCGAGGAGACGTGGGCCTCGGCGGCTGCGGAGGGGAAGGGGGCGACGACCGCAGCGGGCGCGACCGCTGCGGCGGGTGAGCGCGTGGCCGCCAGGGTGGGCTTCGCGACAGGCGCGGCGAAGGTTGGTTGGGTCAGCGAACTCGCGGATATAGCCGCGGGGGATAGGGCGGGCGGATCGCAAGCGGAGGAGAGGGCGACGGGCGCCGCCGCGGCGGCGACGATTTCCGCAGGGCTCCAGGCGGCGTCCCGCGAGAGAGGGGCCGCGCCGGCGCGCGCGGGCGTCGCGCCGGATACGCCCAGAAACGTGCGCATTTGAATGTCCGTGACGCGAAGCGCCGGATCGGCTTGCAACATCCCCTTAATCGAGAGCCGGCCCGACGCGGCGGCTTCGCCGAGCGCGTCCGCCGCCTGATGCAACGCCGCGCCGAGCGGCGTGGCGTCCCGGCTTTGCGCGGCTGGGTCCATCCTCGGCGCCACGGCGGGCGACGTCGAAGCCGCCGGCCTTGCGAGGCTCGACAGCGCCGCCTCCAGCGATTGCAGCGCTGACAGGGCTGTGTCGTCGCGTGCGGCGGACGTTTGCCCGTTCGCGGCTTTCGCGCCCAAATCTTTCGCGCGCGCGTCGCTCGCTTTCGTGGCGTCGGCGAGGGAGGCCGCTGGCTCCGACAGGCGTCCCAGCATCGCCTCGAAACCATGCGCGTCGGCGGGAGATGCGGTCTCTGCGGCGGCGACGGGGCGCGCGTGGCTCAAGAGAGCGTGAATCGAGAGCAGGCTCATTTGGGCGCTTCCTTGCCGGCGAGCGCCTCGGCCCCCGCAATGGCGGCGGCGGCGCGGCCGATGGTGACGGAGACGGGATCGGTCAACGGCGGCAGACTGGGCGAGCGCGCCGCCGCAATGCGGGCTTCGCGATAGGCGTCGTCGGAGATCGCGTTCTGCGGCGCCTCGTAGAGCCAGGCATGGGTATAGACCGCCGCTCTGAACAACGCGCGATCTTCCGGAGCCAGCCTGTCCGCTGGCACGGCGGAGAAGGCGGCGATGGCGTCGACCTCGGGGAGTTTGGGAAAACGCGCCGCCAGTTGGTAGACTTTGCCCTTGAGTTCGTCGGGGGACCCGGCCGGCGCGGTTTTCAAAGCCTCCGCCGCCGCCGCCGCCGCAACCTCGAACCGGCCCAGCGGCAGCGAAGCGCGCGCTACGCTTAACAGGAAGCTGCGGGCCTGCTCGGGCGCAATCAGCTTCAGCAACGCACTGAATTTCGCTAGATCCGTAGGGGTCGCGCACAAATCGGAGCGGATCGCCGTGCGCGCCAGAGACGCCACGAAATCGCCTGCATAAAGCGAGCGCCCGTAACGCTCGGCATATTGGCGCGCGAGAAAGGCGACGCGCGGGGTCTCGCGCAGATCGCCCACCAGGAGTATTTCGCGCCGCAGCGCCGCCTCCTCGATCAACGTGCCTGGCGCCAAAATCCGGGCGATATCGAGCAGTTCCCGCGCCTTTTGCGCGTCCTTGGGGGTCGTGAGCACCGACTGGGCGAAGGCGAGTTGGCCGCCGAGCCGCAGGCTCACCTTGTAGGGATCGAACGGCAGCAACGCTTGAGCCTGCGCCTGCCGGCCCCCGACATAGCCGACGGCGCCGCGCAGGAGTTCGCGCTCCTCCTTGGGAAAATCGCCGCGATCGACAATGGCCGCGACGTCGCGCGGTTGCCCGCCGCTCAGCAGATAAGCGACCACCGCCACGCGCTCCTCGGGGATCCTGAAGGCGTCCGTCGTAGCGGCGGCGATGGCCTTGCCAGCCTCCTTGATGCGGTCCCGGCTGAGGGCGTAGGCCGTCTTGTCGCCCTGGGCGAGACGGGCCTGAAGACGCTGCACGTCTACCACCAGATCGGAGATCGGCGTCGGCGGTCCCGCGATCGGCGTGACCGGCGAAGCCTTGCTCTCCCCCTCGTTCCCCTGCGCCGCCGTGACCGCGATACCGGCCGCGAGGGCGACCGTCATGATTCGCAACGCCGTCACGGCTTGGGATCCTCCAGGAGAATCTCAAGGCGACGGTTGACGGCGGACATCGGATGGGCGGGATCGCGCAAGGCGCGGTCGGCATATCCCTCGACGCGCGAGAAGCGGTTCGCCGGCGCGCCGCCCCGCGTCAGCATGTAATAGGCCATCTGCGCGCGGTCGGAGCTGAGCCGCCAGTTGTCGCCTGCGCCGTTGCGATAGGGGCGGGCGTCGGTGTGGCCGCGCACGACGATGCGGCCAGGCTTGTCGCGCACCACCTTGGCGATGGCCTCCATCGCGCGCACGAGTTCGGGACGCGGCGTCGCCCCGCCCACTTCGAACATCGAGAATTCGAGCTTGTCGGTGAGGCTGATGAGCAGGCCGTCTTTGGTCTGGCGCGCTTCGATAGCGGGACCGGCGTCCGGTTTCACCACCGCATCGACCTTGTCTTTCAGCTCCTTTTCAAACCTGGCGCCCTCGGAGGCGCCATCCGGCGCCGCTTTGGCCGCTTCCGCTCCCTTGCCCGTTTCGGCTTTCGTCTTGGGCGAGGGGTGGGGTTGCGGCCTTTCAGCTTCCCCGGTCTTGCCGGGCTCTATGTCGTTGGGGGCAAGGGGCCGCACATCCGCGTCGAAGGCGACGGGATCGTCGGGGGAGCCGGGGCCGATCGGCTTGAAGGGATCGCGGAACGAATCGACGCTGAGCGCGCCCGCGAGCCGCTGCGGGTCGGCGTCGCCCTTGTCGGCCGCCGCGCCCGGCGCCGCCCCGCTCGGGCCGCCCGCGATGCGGTCGAGCGCCTCATAGGGCGCGCTGAACAATTGCGCTTCCGCCTGCGCCGTCTTCTTGTCGGCGGGTGTCTCGGCTTCCTTGGGGACTGGCTTCTTTTCCTCCTTCTTCGCCTCGGCGGGCGGCGACGCGCTCTTGCCGTCCTTGTCCTTGGCGTCCTTGTCCTTGGCGGGCGGGCCGCCGGACGCGGGGGGTTTGTCTTCCTTGCCCTCCGTCGGCGCGGACGAGGAACCGTGCACGCCCTTCTGCGCCTTCGAGGGATTTTCGAGCTTCACGGGATTGAAATAGCGCGCGATCACGGTCTTGGTGTCCTTGTCGCTGGCGTTGATGATCCACAGCACTAGAAAGAACGCCATCATCGCGGTCATGAAGTCGGCGAAGGCGATTTTCCAGGCGCCGCCGTGGTGGCCGTGACCCCCGCCGCCCTTCTTCTTGATGATGATGATGTCGCCGTGGCCGTGGCCGTGATCGTCCGCCATCGGATCAACCGTTCTCGACGATGTCTTGTATCAACTGACGCCACGCGCCAAGCTCCGACCGTATTTCGGTCGTGGGCGAGGAGACGGTGATTTCGACGCCCTCGTCCTCGACATATTCGACCTCGACGGCGAGCGGCGCGATGCGCGCCTTAAGCAGAGACAGCAAGGCTTCGGGCCCGCGCGCCTTCAGGAGCGCTACGGCGCCGCCGCGCACGAGGCGGGCGACGTTCTCGCCCAGTTCGTCGACGATTTTGCGCGCCAGCTCGCGTTCGAGAAGCGGTTGGAGGATTTGCGCGGCGGCGTGCGCAATGCGCCGCTCCAATTCGTTGAAGCCGTGCGCGACCGTCTCGGAAAGCTTGGCGTATTCGTTCATCTGGAAGTCGAGCTTCTCGACGACGGCGCGCTTCTGCAAATCGGCGCGCTCCAGCGCGCGTGCCGTCGCAGCCTCCGCTCTCGCCGAATCGATGCCCTCCTGAACGCCGCGATGATAGGCCTCCGACAGTTTCGCCTCGACGTCTTCGTGCGGCTCGGGCGGGGCCATGGGCGCGGATGTGCGCGGCGCCGGCGCCTCACGGCGCGGCAATTCGCCCTGGATCGGGCGCACCAGCGGCGGTCGCTCGGGGGCGCGGCGCGACAGCGCGGCGTTGAGGCCGGAGCGCCGGAACTCGGGCTCCTGGTCGTCGTTGACGGCGGACGCCCGGCGTGGATTGAGCACGCCGGGCGGCGCGCGTGAAGCTTCGACCGTCTTGCGCGCGAGATATTCCGCAATCGGCGTCGTCTTCATGCGCCGGCTCCTTGTTTGATCCATTGTTTCAGAACGCGAGCTGCGGTCGCTTCATCGAAGTCCACGAGCTTTTGAAGTTTCTGGCGCGCGCCGTTCTGGCGCCGCTCGCGCAGCGCGTCGAGAAAGGGGTCGCGCTCGTCGCCCGAATGGAGCAGCAGGTTGTCGCCCATCCCCAGCGCGCCCATATCGGGCGAGCTGTCGCCGAAGGCGTTGCGGATCTCGAACGCCGGGCCCTCCAGCGCCGCAGTTTCGCCAACCGTACGGGGCGCGGCCGCAGTTTCTGCGGGCGAGGCGAGCAGCGCCGACGTCAGCGGGCGCACGCCGAACAGGATCAGCAGCGCGCCCACGGCTAGCATGGCGAGCGCGCTGAGGATCGCGCCGAGCTGGCGCTCGATCAACTCCACGAACGAGGGGCCGGCGATCGGCTCCATATCCTTGGTGGCGTCGGCGAAATCTACGACCGCGACCTTGATCGTGTCGCCGCGCGCCGGGTCCAGGCCGGCGGCCTGTGAGGTCAGCCCCTCGATCTCCTTGATCGCCTTGTCGACGGCGCCCTTGTCGGCTTTTTCTCCCAAACTCGCGGCCAGCGCCGAGCGGTTGACGAGCAAAGCGACGGAGAGGCCCTTGACCGTGAAACCCTGGCTGGTCACCGTGACTTGCCGGGAGGAGACCTCGTAATTGGTCAATTCCTCCTTCTTGTCGGTGGCGTCGTTGGATTGTTTGGTGTCGCCGCTCTGGGCGGTCGGCTTGGGCAGGTTGGTCTGCACGCTGGCGGCCTGGGCGCCAGCGCTGTTTTGCGAATTCTGCTTCTCTTTGGTCACGCGCACGCTGCGCTCGACGCGCTTGTCGGGATCGTAGGTGGTCTCAGAGGTCTGTGTCTTGTCGGCGTTGAGCCGCGCGGCGACGCTGACTCGGAAGTTCTTGGAGTTGAGATAGGGCGCCAGCGTGCGAATGATGGAATCGCGCAGCTCGCGCGACACGCTCATCTGTAGCGCCAGCAGATTGTCGGGCGCGTTTTCGAGCGATTCGGAGCCCGCTGCCAGCAATTGCCCGTCGACGTCGAGCACCGTGACCGCATCGGGCTTCATGCCCGGCACGGCGGAGGCGACGAGTTTGCGGATCGCCTGACCGGCGGTGTGGGCGTCGAGGCCGTCGCCGCGAACGATGACGCTGGCCGAGGGCGGCTGGCGCTCGCGCCGGAACGAGCCTTCGTCAGCGAGCACGACATGCACGCGCGCCGCCTTCACGCCGCGCATCATCTGGATGGTGCGCGCGAGTTCGCCCTCCAGCGCGCGCGCACGCGCGTCACTTCCTGCATGAAGGAGGTGAGGCCGAGCGAGCCGAGCTTGTCGTAAAGCTCGTCGCCGACGTTGCCGCTGTGGGGCAGCCCTTTCTGCGCGAGAATCATGCGCGCCTGCGAGGTCTGGCCGACGGGCGTCAGCACCGAAGTGCCGTCGGCGCTGACGTCAAAGGCGAGGCCGGCTTCCTGAAGCGCTGCGCCGATGCCCGCCACGTCTTCACGCGCGAGGCCGGAATAGAGAATTTCCTGGCTCGGGCGGCTCAGCCACCAACCGGCGAAGCCGGTCAAGGCGAATACGAGGCCGCCGACGAGGGCGAGCGCGGCGAGGCGCCGCGTTCCCAACGCCATCAAATTCGCCCCAATTCGCCTGGCTTGCGCCAACGCGTCCATTCGCACACCCGGCTTGTGAGGCTCAGCCGTGGTGATCGCTGTGTAAGCTTGTGCGGGCGTTGTGGGCCGCCCTCCTGGTCAGGGGGCGATTAAATGTGATTGAGTGAAATAAGGTAACTCAATTTTAAGCGGAACCGATCAGGCTGCGACTCGACCTTCATGGGGCGTCGCCAAATCCCGCGGCCACCGAAGGACCACACGGCGAAAAGGCTTCGGCCTTGGCATTAAGGCCGCTTCGCCGTCTCGGTGCAAATCCGAAATGTTCACGCGAAAATCTGTGATCAATCGGACGGGAGAATTCAAGTGAGCTCGATTCTAACCAATTCCGCCGCGCTTTCGGCGTTGCAGTCTCTCAACATGACCCAGCAGGCTCTGCACACCGTGCAGGGGCAAGTTTCGACCGGCCTTGCGGTCGCCAACGCCGCCGACAACGCCGCATACTGGTCCATCGCCACGCAGCTTGGCGCCGACAGCGGCATGGTCACGGCCTCGAACTCGGCGCTGACGCAGAGCCAGGCGGTGCTCGACACCGCCAACACCGCGATCAAGTCGATCATCACCACGATCAACTCGATCCAGCAGGCGCTGACCCAGGCGACCAACCCGACCGCCTCGCTCACCAACATCAACACGACGCTGGCCTCGCTGGGCCAGCAGCTGACCGACGCCGTCACCGGCGCTTCGTTTAACGGCCTCAACGTGCTTGACGGCTCCTCGGTCGCGGGTTCAACGAGCACGATCAGCTTCGTGTCGGGTTTCAACGCGACGACCAACAACGTCACGTCCATCTCGATGGGTCTGACGGCTCTCTACACCGCCAACAGCGGCGGCGGCGCGGGCACGGGCACGCTGGGCGCGGCCGTCGGCACGACGGCCGCCGCCGGCACCTACGATGTCACGCAACTGGGCGCCACGGGCGGCACGACGGTCACGGCCGCTAACGCGCAGGACATCCTCACCGCCGTCAACTCGGCGCTGAACTCGATCACGAACTATGCCGCCTCCATCGGCGCCACCCAGGATCGTATGTCGTCGATCTCCAACCTCAACAGCCAGTTGACGACCAACTACTCCAACGGCATCTCGGGCCTCGTCGACGCCGACATGAACACCGCCTCCACGCGGTTACAGGCGTTGCAGACGCAGCAGCAGCTCGGCATCCAGTCGCTTTCCATCGCCAATCAGAACGCACAACTTATTCTTAAGCTGTTCCCGTGATCTGAGAAGCGGCGGCGCCGCAGGGCGCCGACGTCGCCATCAGGCTGCGCCGGGGAGACCCGGCGCGGCCTCCTTTTGTGCGGCGCCGTCATTGCGCGCGAAGCGGATCAATTCGGTCGCGCCGTGGGTCTGCGTGCGGCGCGTTGGCGCCGTCTGTGGGATCGCGGCGCGCTTCGAACACACGATGGCGGGATGGCTTTGCTGCGCTCGTAGTGTCGGACGTCGGGTCGATCGGTCATACAAACAAAAAAGACGGAGCCGAAGCTCCGTCCTTCTATCAACCTGATTGCAAACCCTCAGTCGTCGTAGCCGCCGGGGCGTTTGAGGCAATAGCCGAGGAAGCGCTTGGAATCGATGGGGTCGTAACCGAGCCGGTGCTTGAGCTTCTTGCGGAGTTTGCTGATATGGCTCTCGACCACGTTCTCGTCGACGTTCTCGTCGAAGATGCCATAGACGGCGTTGAAGATCTGGCTCTTCGACAGGCGCCGGCCCCGGTTCTTGACCAGACATTCGAGGATGCGGCGCTCGCGGCGCGGTAGCGGCAACGCCTCGCCGCGCACCTCGATTTCGCGACCGTCGAAATAGACCGTAAGGTCGCCGATCGCCGCGTCCTTGCTTTCCGAAACGCCGCGTCGCGAGATGGCGCCGACGCGGGCCAGGATTTCCCGCACATGCACGGGCTTGCGCACGACGTCGTCCACCCCGGCGGCGAAAAGGCCCAGCGTGTCGTCGAGCGTGTGGCGCTCGTTGAGACACAGCACCGGCGCCCGGGAGCGCTCGCGGATCATTCGGGGGAAGATTTCACGGCCCTGACAATCGCCGATCAAAAAGGCTTCCACCGCCTCGACGTCGCTCTCGCTCGCCTTTTGCAGCCACTCGCCGAATTCGCCCGGATCGATGCCGGTCGTCGTCACGCCCTCACGATCAAAGCTGGAGGCGTAGCCTCCCGTCACGATCTGCCGATCGTCTACGATGATATACATCT
This sequence comes from Hyphomicrobiales bacterium, assembly GCA_043784465.1. GTDB lineage: Bacteria > Pseudomonadota > Alphaproteobacteria > Rhizobiales > Beijerinckiaceae > Roseiarcus. Next base: position 9,148 of record JAYVYJ010000049.1, on the reverse strand, counting down.
CATCTCCGCCTTATTGCTCTCGCCTCGACATGGCTCGGTTCACTCTGGCGCTCGTCGCGTAGGCGCTCGCCCCCACACGCCGGTCCCCCCGGAAAGCCGCGGGGATCCTTGGAAAGGCCGGATGTTTTTGCCCGCCGACACAACCCAAGGTTGATGACTAGGGTTTAGACGCGCTATGGTTAACAAAATCATAAACAAGAAAAATACAATTATGGGAAAAGGAGATGGCGGCGGCGACGCGAAGTCTGCATCGTTAACGTATCGTCAACCTTATCGGGCGCTTAAGTCGGGTGTGCGTCCGGCGGGCCGTGAAGCCTCAGATTCGGCTGATTTGCAGGGCATTTCGACCGTCTTCCTCCGCTTATCGCTCGAACCTGACTCAAACGAGGCCCGCTTATGCCTGACGTCGCGCCCGACACGTCGCTGCTGCAGATGTTCTGGACGGCGCATATCGTCGTGAAAATCGTGATGCTGGGTCTCCTGGCCGCCTCGTTCTGGGGCTGGGTCATCATCGTCGACAAGACGATCCTGTTCCGCCGTTTCCGCGGCGAGATGGACGCGTTCGAGCAGACGTTCTGGTCGGGGCAGAGCCTTGAGGATCTTTACGCCTCGCTGCTGCAAAAGCCCGCGACCGGCGCGGCGGCCCTGTTCGTCGCCGCGATGCGGGAATGGAAGCGTTCGTTCACCAGCGCTACGTCGTCCGTGCGCGGCCTGCATGCGCGCATCGACAAGGTGCTCGACGTTTCGATCGCGCGGGAGGTCGAGCGGCTCGAGTCGAACCTCCTGTTTCTGGCGACCGTCGCCTCGGCCGGGCCGTTCGTCGGCCTGTTCGGCACGGTTTGGGGCATCATGACTTCGTTTCGCTCCATCGCCGCCTCGAAAAACACGTCGCTGGCGGTCGTCGCGCCAGGCATCGCAGAGGCGTTGCTGGCGACCGCCATCGGACTGTTCGCCGCTATCCCGGCTCTGATCGCCTACAACAAGCTGCAAGGCGACGTGGCGCGCGCGCAGGCGCGGCTGGAAAGTTTCGCCGACGAATTCTCCTCCATCCTGTCGCGGCAGATCGACCAGCATCTGCCCGGCGAGCGGGCGGCCTGACATGGGCGGTGCGGTCGGCGGCGGGCGCAAGGGCGGGCGGGGGCGTCGCGGCGTACCGCGCTACGGCGCCATGGCCGACATCAACATGACGCCGTTCATCGACGTGATGCTGGTGCTGCTCATCATCTTCATGGTGGCAGCGCCTCTGTTGTCGAGCGGAGTGACGGTGGACCTGCCGAAAGCCTCCGCCGGCGCGCTCAACGTCGATCAGAAGCCGGTCGCCATCGCCATCGACGAGAAGGGCCAGGTCTTCGTGATGGATCAGCCGGTGGCGGATGCGGACGTGCTCGAACGCCTCAAGAGCCTCGCCAAAGACGGGACGGACACGCGCGTCTATGTGCGCGCCTCCAAAACCGTGGCCTATGGGCGGGTCGCGGAGATCATGGCTCAGGTGACGCAGGCGGGGTACAAAAAAGTCGCGCTCGTCACCGAACCGCAGGCCAAGTGAAGGCGCGCGGTCTTGGCCAAAGACACGCAGATAGCGCCGGACACGCAGAGAAAGGGCCTCGTCGTATCGGGCGCGATGCATGTCGCGTTGTTGGCGGTTCTCGCCTTCGGCTTCACGCAGGCGCCCCCCTTCACCGACGCGACCGAATCGATCCCCGTCGAGACGATCACGGCCACCCAGCTCAACGAGATCATGCAGGGCGAGAAGGACGCTAGGCCCGCGCCTGCGGCCGCCAAACCCGCGCCGCCGTCAAAGCCCGCGCCCTCCGCGCCCGAGCCGCCGCCGTCGCCTCCTGCGCGGCCCGAACCGCCCAAGGAGGCCGAACCGCCGCCGCCGGAGCCGCCCAAGCGCCCCGAACCACCCAAGCCCGAACCACCCAAGCCCGAACCGCCGCCCAAGCCCGAGCCGCCGCCAAGACCTGCGCCGCCGCCGCCCGAGCCTCCTAAGCGCCCGGAGCCGCCCAAGCCGCAAACGGAAGACGCGCCGAGCCCGCCGCAGCGACCGCGCCCCGAGAAGGCCGAGGAGACGCCTCGTCCGCCCGAACGCCCGCGCCCCGTCCGGACCGAGGAGCCGCAGAAGCCCACCTTCAAGCCTGACGAGATCGCCAAGGCGCTCACCAAGGACAAGACGGACGCGAAGCCCGAGGCCAAGCCCAAACCCGCTTTCGACCCGAGCGCCATCTCCAGGCTTATCGGCCAGACCAAGACGGCCGAGCTTTCGGCCAAGCCGGCGCCGCAGGGGCTTCCCAATCATCAGGCCGCACGCATGTCGGTCAACCTGGAGAACGGCCTGAACGAATGGTTTAGAGATTCTTATAAGAATTGTTGGACACTGCCGCCCTCCAACCCCACGGGCGAGAACTACGTGTTCGACGTGCGCGTGACCTTCAATCCCGACGGGTCGTTGTCGGGCCGGCCAGTGATGCTGAACCCGCCGCACGACCCCGAATGGCGAGCCCACGGCGATAGCGTGATGCGCGCGGTGATGCGTTGCAATCCGCTGCGAATCCCGGCGCAATACGCGCCCTTCTTTGAACAATGGCGGTCGAAGACGATCCACTTCGATCCGTCGAGCGCGGAGGGCTGAAATGGCTCGCACAGCAGACTTGGCGCCGAAATCCCGCAAGAAGGCGCCCGTCGACCCTGCGGGCCTGCGCATGGTCGCCCTTCGCGTCGCGGGCGCGCTTGCGCTGGCGGGCGTCGCCACCGGGGTTTATCTCTACCACGGGCCGGGCAAGCCCCGGGTCGCGCAGGTCGAGCGCCCCGCCTTGGTCGTCGTCGCGCCGTCGCCGCCGGCGGCCTCGCCAGCGGTCGTCGCGCCCGAGCCCGCGCCGCCCGAGCCTCCCCGCCGTGACGCCAGCCTTGACGCCGGCAAGTCCATGCCCGCGAGCCTGCGCACCGCGTTTGACACGTGGCTGATGGCGTCCTACGCCAAATGCTGGAAGTCGCCCAAATTGCTGCCCGAGGGCGACCCCTATCTGCCCAAGGTGCGGGTGGCGTTCAAAGAGGACGGCGGGCTAGCCTCGACGCCGAAACTCGTCAATCCGCCGTCCGATCCGGCGTGGAAGGCGCATGCGGAGGCTGCGCTCAGGGCGGTGAAAGGTTGCGATCCGCTCCACGTTCCCGACAAATACGCCGAGTATTACCCGTCGTGGAAATCGAAAACGGTCTATTTCGACCCGGCTCGGAACTAAAGGGTTAGACGAGAGACATGAAAAGCGCCTTTTTCGGCCTCGCGCTCACGCTTTGCCTCAGCCCCGGCGCGGTTCAGGCCGCCAGCGACGTCTATGTGAGGGCGGGCGGCGAGTTCAAGCCGGTGACGATTGCGGTGACGCCCTTTGAGGGCGACAGCGCCAAGATCGGCGCCGTGGTGGCCAACGACATGGCTCATTCGGTGTTCCTGTCGCCGCTCAACCCTTCGACCTTTCCTGAAAAGGCAGGCGATCCCGATTCCGCACCGAATATGGACGCGTGGAAGTCGATCAACGCGCAATTCGTGCTCACCGGCCACGTCGAGGGCGGCGGGTCTCACGTCAACGCACGCTTCCGGCTGTGGGACGTCTCGACCGGCGAGCAGGTGGCGGGCCAGCAGTTTTCCGGCGACGCTTCGGGCGTGCGTCGCGTCGCGCATTTGATCTCGGACGCGGTGTTCACCCGGATTACGGGAGAAAAGGGCTTCTTCGACAGCCGCGTCGCGTTCGTCGACGAATCCGGCCCCAAGCAGCGGCGCGTCAAGCGTATCGCGCTGATGGACATGGATGGGGCGAACGTCAAATATCTGACCAACGGCGACAAACTGGTGGTGACGCCCGCCTTCAGCCCGACTGCGCAGCAAATCGCCTACATGGCCTTTGGCGGCGAGGATCCCAAGGTGACGTTGCTCAATCTGGAGAGCGGCCAACGCCAAACCCTCGGCGACATGCCGGGCATGAGCTTCGCGCCGCGCTTTTCGCCCGATGGGCGCCATGTGGTGATGTCGCTGTCCGACGGCGCTAACGCCAGCCTCTACGAGATGGACCTGAAGACGCGCGAAAACCGGCGCCTGACGGAGGACAGTTCCATCGACACCTCGCCTTCCTATTCTCCCGACGGCTCGCAAATCGTGTTCGAGAGCGACCGCGGCGGCAAGCAGCAGGTTTATGTAATGGCGGCGGGCGGCGGCGCGGCCAAGCGGATCTCGTTCGGCGACGGGCGCTATTCCACGCCCGCCTGGTCGCCCAAGGGCGACTTGATCGCGTTCACGCGGCAGAAGGGGGGGGAATTCGGCATCGGCGTCATGAAGCCGGACGGCTCGGGCGAGCGCATCATCGCGGAAGGCTTTCACAACGAGGGGCCGACATTCGCGCCCAACGGCATGTTCCTGATGTTCTTCCGCGATCCCGGCGGGGCGGGGGGCGCGCATATCTATATGGCCGACATTTACGGTCACGGCGAGTTCCAGGTGGCGACGCCGGGCTATGCGAGCGACCCCTCGTGGGGGCCGATGCTCAAATAGCGGGCTGGTGCGCCTGCCTGTGCGGGGGAAGCCTGGAGGGCGCTCGCCGTCATGGCCGGGCTTTGGACAATCCAAGCCATGTCTCAGCGGGCGATCTGGTTGATGGGACTTTGTCGGCAAGACCCATTCAAGCCGCGCTAAACCTTGCCGCGCTCCGCCCTCAGCCGCGCCCAATAGTCCAGCCGCTTCCTCATCTCGCGTTCAAAACCCCGCTCGACGGGCTCGTAGAGCCGGCGCCGGCCGACCTGTTCGGGCCAATAGTTTTGCCCCGAGAACGCATCCGGCGCGTCGTGGTCGTACTGGTAATCGGCCCCGTAACCTTCGCGCTTCATCAGTTTGGTGGGGGCGTTGAGGATGGTCTTGGGCGGCGTCGGCGAACCCGTCGCGGCACTTAAAGTGCGCGCGGCCTTGTAGGCCATATAAAGCGCGTTCGATTTCGGCGCGGTCGCGCAATAGACCAGCGCCTGCGCGATGGCGAGTTCGCCCTCGGGGCTGCCCAGAAAATCGTAAGTGTCCTTGGCCGCGTTGGCGATCACCAAAGCCTGCGGGTCGGCGAGGCCGATGTCTTCCGAGGCCATCCGCACGATGCGCCGCGCCAGAAACAGCGGATCCTCGCCCGCGTCGAGCATGCGCGCGAAATAATAGAGCGCCGCGTCGGGGTCGGAGCCGCGCACGGTCTTGTGCAGCGCCGAGATTAGATTGTAGTGCCCATCCTGCGCCTTGTCGTAGATCGGCGCGCGGCGCTGCACGATTTCGGTCAGGCCCTTGGCGTCGAACACCTCGCCCGGACGCGCCGCGCGCCAAACTTCCTCAACCAAAGTGAGCGCCGCGCGCCCGTCGCCATCCGCCATGCCCACGAGCGCCGTGCGGGCGTCCGGGTCGAGCGGCAGAGCGCGCCCTGTCACGCGCTCGGCGCGTTCGATCAAGGCCGCGATCGCCTCGGGGTCCAGCGCACGGAACACAAGCACGCGCGCCCGCGACAGAAGCGCGGCGTTCAACTCGAACGACGGGTTCTCGGTCGTCGCGCCGATCAGCGAGATCGAGCCGTCTTCCATCACCGGCAGAAACGAATCTTGCTGCGCGCGGTTGAAGCGATGGATCTCGTCGACGAACAGAACGGTGCGCTCGCCGAGCGCGCGCCTTTGACGGGCTGCTTCAAAGAGCTTCTTCAAGTCCGCGACGCCGCTATGGATCGCCGAGACTTGCACGAATTCAGCCTTCGCCGCCTCGCCCACCATGCGCGCCAGCGTGGTCTTGCCGGTGCCCGGCGGCCCCCAGAAGATCATCGAGCCCAGCGAATCCGCGCCCAGCAATCGTGTTAGCGCGCCGTCCGGCCCCGTCAGATGCGGCTGGCCGACGACGTCGGCGAGCGCGGTCGGACGCAGGCTTTCGGCGAGGGGGGTCATCCGACCTGACCGCGATGGCGCAGGAAGGCGTCCGCTAGCACGCAGGCGACCATCGCCTCGGCTACAGGCACCGCGCGGATGCCGACGCAGGGGTCGTGACGCCCCCGGGTGACAATGTCGGCCTCCTCGCCCTCTCGCGTAACCGTCTGGCGCGGCTGGAGGATGGAGGAGGTCGGCTTGACGGCGAAGCGCGCGACGATGGGCTGGCCCGTCGAAATTCCGCCTAGCACGCCGCCCGCGTGGTTGGCCAGAAAGCGCGGGGCGCCGTCGTTCCCTGCGCGCATCTCGTCGGCGTTCTCCTCTCCCGTCAGCGCGGCGGAAGCAAAACCTTCGCCGATCTCCACGCCTTTGACCGCGTTGATGCTCATCAGGGCGCTCGCGATCTCCGCGTCGAGCTTGCCGTAGATCGGCGCGCCCCAGCCGGCGGGCGCGCCTTGCGCCACCACCTCGATGACGGCGCCGACCGAGGAGCCCGCCTTGCGGATCGCATCGAGATAATGGGCGAATTTGCCAACCGATTCCGGGTCTGGCGTGAAGAACGGGTTGTTCGCGACCTCGTCCCAGTCCCAGCACGCGCGGTCGATTGTCAGCTTGCCTAGTTGCACCAGCGCCGCGCGCACGCTCACGCCCGCAATCACTTTGCGCGCGACCGCGCCCGCCGCCACCCGCGCCGCCGTCTCGCGCGCCGACGAGCGCCCGCCGCCGCGATAATCGCGAATGCCGTATTTGGCGTCGTAGGTGTAGTCGGCGTGGCCGGGGCGATACTTGTCCTTGATGTCCCCATAGTCCTTGGAGCGCTGATCGACGTTGTCGATGTGGACGCAGATCGGCGTGCCCGTGGTCACCTGGACGCCGTTCTCGTCGATCATCACGCCCGAGAGGATGCGTGCTTGATCCGGCTCCTGACGCTGGGTGGTGTATTTCGATTGGCCGGGACGGCGGCGGTCGAGGTCGGCCTGGATGTCGGCGACGTCGAGCGGGAGACGCGGCGGGCAGCCGTCGATCACGCAGCCGATGCCGGCCCCGTGGCTCTCGCCATAGGTTGTGACGCGGAACAGATGGCCAAAGGTGTTGTGCGACATGGGACGCCCTTTCGCGCCGTTCGATAAGCGGGGCGGGGCCGGCGCGTCAAACGGGGGCCGTCACAAGCCGTTCATATCCAATTCATGTGCGGCGCCGCAAACACCCTGGCTTCCACGCGCAAGCGGGAAAACGAAATTCAGGAGATGCAGGCATGCTCAAGAAAATCGCCGCCCTTGGCCTGACGGCCGCGCTTGCGTTCGCGCCCATGGCCGCGTTCGCCGAAGACGCCGCCCCGGCCACGGCTCCCGCCGCCGACGCCGCTCCCGGCGCCGAGACGCCGGCGCCCAAGAAGATGAAGTCGCACAAGATGAAGCATCACGAGATGAAGAAATCTCACAAGATGAAGAAGATGGACGCACCCGCCGCCGACGCCACCCCGGCCCCCGACGCGCCCAAGTAAACTTTTCGTTTCGTGAAGCCGCCGGGCTCGCCGGAGCCGGGCGGCTTTTTTATGGGCGAACCTCCGTGGCGCGCGATCCGCCACGAAATCGGCGCCGTGCGCGGTCACATCGGGGCGGTCGTGGGCAAAGGCTGTGCGACGTCATCCGGACTGACCGGAGGGCGTCCTGCGCTCCGGGGTCCGGTCTCAACCGGAGCTGCTCATGTCTATCCCCACGATCTCCCGCCGCCATCTGCTCGCCGGCGCCGCCTCCCTCGGGGCCGTCGCCGTAGTCTCCCCAGTCTTCGCCTCCACCGCCATCGCCCGGGCGTGGGCGCGCGCCGAGGCGCTGCGCGTACAGATGGCGCCGCACGGTCGCGCCATCGAAGCCGCCTTCCGCGCAGGGGGCGTCCCCGGCTGGATGCGGATGAAGGGCGACGCCTACGCCTATGGAGAGACCCGTTATGGCCTGTTGGTCGACATCCTCAACGCTACGCCTACGTCTGCCGCCGATCTCGAAGTCCAGCGCCGCGCGGCCCGCGATGGGGAGATGCAAGACGGGCCGCGCGACTGGGCGCACGCGCGCTTGGCGTTAGCCCAACGGGCGGGAACCCACGCCGCCTAAGAGGCGACGAGGGCGCGGCGTCGTCAGGGCGAGGCCGCGCCCCGGGCGCGCACTGTCATCGACCTTCGTGCAGGCGACCGACCTGACGGGCGGCTCAACCCGCGCCGCCAGGCGCCTGATTTGACGGCCGACCGATTTCTTATTGCCACGATGAAGGTGGATTGCACTTGATTGGCGCGCTGAAGTGTCCGAACATAATTCTATTAATTTTCTTAGGAGACGTGGATGCGCCGATCTATCGTTCTAGCCTTCCTCGCGTTGGTCGCGGCGCCCGCCGCCGCGCAGGAGCGCTGGGAGACGCTGCCGCCTACGCCCGCGCCGATTCCCACCGAGCGAACCGGCGACCTCGCGGTGAACGGGATCAAAATACACTATGCGATGTACGGCCAGGGTTCGCCGGTCATCTTCCTGCACGGCGGCCTCGCCAATACGGATTATTGGGGTCAGCAGGTGCCAGCCGTCGCCGCGCATCACATGGTGATCCTCATGGACAGTCGCGGTCACGGACGCAGCACGCGCGACGAGCGTCCCTATGGCTACGACCTTATGGCCGACGACGTCGTGGCCGCGCTCGACGCGCTCAAGATCCCCAAGGCCGACGTGGTGGGCTGGAGCGACGGCGGCATCCTCGGCATCGACCTCGCGCTGCGCCACAAGGATCGCGTCGGCAAGGTCTTCGCCTTCGCCGCCAATACGGTGACGTCGGGCGTGATCGAGGGGGTGGAGAAGAACCCGACCTTCGCCGCCTATATCGAACGGGCCGGCCACGAATACGCCGAGCGTTCGGCGACGCCCAAGCAATACGACGCCTTTGTCGATCAGATCGGCAAAATGTGGGCGGATCAGCCGAACTGGACCGACGATCAGCTCAAGGCGATCGATACGCCGATTCTGATCGTCGACGGCGACCATGACGAAGCGATCAAGCGCGCCCATACCGAATATATCGCAGCGACCATCCCGCATGCGGGCCTTCAGATTTTGCCCAACGCCAGCCATTTCGCCTTTCTGCAAGACCCCGGCACGTTCAACTTCGCCATCCTGCATTTTCTGGGAGACCAATAGGCGTCGCCACGCGCCGGCTGAGGTGCGAAAAAGGCGCGTCTTCGTTTGAC
>JAYVYJ010000048.1:0-14435 GCA_043784465.1 Hyphomicrobiales bacterium | reverse complement strand
TCGCGCGTCCGCACGATCATCATTTCCCCGCGCACGCCGCGCAGGTCGGGCAGCGCTTCGCGCGCCGCAAACCCGCGCGCGTCGACGATAAGCCCTTCGCCGCCCGCAAACGCCTCGCCAAACCGCAGTCTCGCGCCCTTCCGCCGCAGCCCGCCCGCCAGAGCCGCCAACGCCGCGCGCGGATCGACGTGGCCTTCGTCGGCAAAGAACAACCCACGCCGGAACCGTCCGCCAAGGTGCGGCTCCAACGCCGCAACCCCGGCCTCGTCCAGCCTTGTCCAAGCCCGAGTTCGCCCCGCAAACCTTTCCACGTCGGCCGCATCGCGCGGCGGCGCGACCACCAGCGTTCCGTTACGCACGACTCCCGCCACATGCCGGTCCCACCAGTCGAGCGCGCCCATGCCGCGCTCGACCACGGATGGAGGCGCGCTCTCGCCCTCGCAGAACGGCGCCAGCATCCCGCCCGCCAGCCACGAGGCCGCCCCTGCGCAATCGTAGTTGCGCTCCCAGACCGTCACCTCGAAGCCGCGCTCGGCGAGTTCCGTCGCCGTCGCGAGGCCGAACACCCCGGCCCCGACGACATGCGCAAAGCTCATTCCGCCGCCGTCTCCACGTAGAGTTTTCCGCCCTGCTCCAGAAACTCTCTCGATTTCTCCGCCATCCCCTCCATCGCCAGAACTTCGGCGCGAAGGTCCTGCGTGATCTTCATCGAACAGAACTTCGGCCCGCACATCGAGCAGAAATGCGCGACCTTGTGGGAATCCTTGGGCAGCGTCTCGTCGTGATAGCGCCGCGCCGTGTCGGGATCGAGCGACAGGTTGAACTGGTCCTCCCAGCGGAAGTCGAAGCGCGCCTGGCTCAGCGCATCGTCGCGCACCTTGGCCGCCGGATGCCCCTTGGCGAGATCGGCCGCGTGGGCGGCGATCTTGTAGGTGATGACGCCGGTCTTGACGTCATCGCGGTCGGGCAGGCCCAGATGCTCCTTCGGGGTCACATAGCAGAGCATGGCGCAGCCGAACCAACCAATCATCGCCGCGCCGATGCCGGACGTGATGTGATCGTAGCCCGGCGCTATGTCGGTCGTCAGCGGCCCCAAAGTGTAGAACGGCGCTTCGCCGCAGACTTCGAGCTGCTTGGTCATGTTGACCTTGATCTTGTGCATCGGCACATGTCCGGGGCCTTCGATCATCACCTGGCAGCCTTTGTCCCAGGCGACGTGAGTGAGTTCGCCCAGCGTCTCCAACTCGGCGAACTGCGCCGCGTCGTTGGCGTCGGCGATGGAGCCGGGCCGCAGGCCGTCGCCCAGCGAGAACGACACGTCGTATTTGCGCATGATGTCGCAAATCTCGTCGAAACGCTCGTAGAGGAAACTTTCGCGATGCCCCGCCAGACACCAGCGCGCCATGATCGACCCGCCGCGCGAAACGATGCCCGTCACGCGGCGCGCGGTCAGCGGCACATGCGCGAGCCTGACGCCCGCATGGATGGTGAAATAATCCACGCCCTGCTCGGCCTGCTCGATCAACGTGTCCTTGAACACTTCCCAATCGAGCTTGAGCGGATCGCCCCCCACCTTTTCCAGCGCCTGATAGATCGGCACCGTGCCGATGGGCACCGGCGAATTGCGCACGATCCACGAGCGAATGTTATGGATGTTGCGCCCCGTCGAGAGGTCCATCACCGTATCGGCGCCCCAGCGGATCGCCCACACCAGCTTCTCGACCTCCTCCGCGACGCCCGACGATACGGCGGAGTTTCCGATATTCGCGTTGATCTTGACCAAAAAATTGCGGCCGATCGCCATCGGCTCCAATTCGACATGATTGATGTTGGCCGGGATGATGGCGCGGCCCCGCGCAACCTCGGCGCGCACGAATTCCGGCGTCACGAATTCGGGGATTTCGGCGCCGAAGCTATCGCCGTCGGCGAGGCGCTCCGCCGCCCCGGCGAGCGCCGCCTCGCGCGCAAGATTCTCGCGATGCGCGACGTAGATCATCTCCTCGGTGACGATCCCGGCTTTGGCGAATTCGTATTGCGTGACCATCTGGCCCTTGGCCGCCGCGCGCAGCGTCCTGGTTGCCGGGCACAGCGGCGCGAGGCGATCGTCGCCTACGAGGCCGTTGTCCTCCGGCTTGATCGCCCGGCCCTCGATGGCGCCATAGCCGCGCGCGGCGATCCACGGCTCGCGCAGCGCGGGCAGACCTTTGGCCAGATCGGGTATGAAACCGGACTGCGTGTAGGGTCCCGACGTATCGTAAACCCGAACGGGCGCCTCCTTCGGATCCGAGAGGACCACCTCGCGGAACGGCACGAGGAGATCGGGGCGACCTCGGGGCGCCGCGTAGACCTTGTGCGAACCCTGAATGGGTCCGGTCGTCACGCTGACGGGCGCAGCGTTCTTGATTTTGGCGTGTTCGTTCATCGGGGGCGCCTCCGCTTGGGCGGGACGCTGGGGCGACAAAACGGGGGTCTTGCGATCCTCGTCCCTACGCCGGAACGACCCGGATCAGGTTCAAAGGGTCCGGCGTCCGCCGTCTCAGCCCTGTTAAGGCTCCCCTCGAGTGCCGACTAACCTGCGGCGGCGGCCGCGCAAAGTCAACGGCTTCGCTCGTCAAGAGATCGTCACCCCAGCAGCGCCGCCCTGGGAAACCATTCGATCAGCCACCCGGACGCCGTCTGCAAGCCCCCAGTCAGGAACGCCATGCCCGTCAGCACCAGCGCGACGCCGACCGCCTTCTCCAACCGCACGAACTGTCGGCGAAACCCTTTGGCGAACGCCAGGAACCGCTCCATCGCCAGCGCGGCGAGAACGAACGGCAGGCCCAGCCCCGCCGCATAGGCCCCCAGCAGCAGCGCCCCCTGCGCCGCCGTCTCCTCCGCGCCCGCTACGGCCAAAATCGCCGCCAGTATCGGCCCAATGCAGGGCGTCCAGCCAAACGCGAACGCGAGGCCCATCAGATAGGCGCTCCAAAGCCCGGGCGGTTTGGCGATCTCGACCCGGCCTTCGCGATAAAGCCAGCCCAACTTGAACAGCCCCAGGAAATGCACTCCCATCGCGATGATGCCGAGCCCCGCCAGAATCGAGAGCGGATGGCTCCATTGCCGAAGCAGCGTCCCAAACACGGACGCCGTCGCGCCCAGCGTCACGAACACGGTGGCGAATCCCGCCACAAATAGCAGCGAGGCGACGAAAATATCGCGCCGCGCGCGCGGCTGCGCCTCATCGGCAAGCGCCTCGACGGAGGTGCCCGCGAGGTAGCACAGGTAAGGCGGCGCCAGCGGCAGCACGCAGGGGCTAAGGAAAGAGAGCAACCCGGCGCCGGCGGCGCCGGCGAGCGAAACGTCGGTCATGACGTTTGTCCTGACGTGCGCGGCTCGCGATTGCAAGCGTTTGGCGGAACGCGGCGTGGGAAAGGGACCGCTCCGGGCGGGCTTGCGAACTTACTTTGCAGCGTGGAATAAAGAGATGAATGAGACGCACGCCGAACCGACCAATCTCGGGCGGGAATCGTTGCGCACGATGCGCACAGAAATAGATCGGCGTTTCGAGAGGGTCGAGGCCGCCACGGCCGACCTCAAGCGCGACGTGCGCAGTCTCAAATTCAACACCATCGTCGACAGCTCCACAGCCAATCTCACCGTCGCCAGCTTCGTCGACGTTAAGCGCCGCGTTCCGGCGTTGGAGCAGAAGGCGTCCTCATAGCGCCTGCGCCTTCGCTTCGTCCCAAAGCGCATCCATCTCCGCCAGCGTCGCGTCCGCGGGCGTCTTCCCCTTCTTAGTCAGCGCCGCCTCGATATAGGCGAAACGCCGCTCGAATTTCGCATTGGTCCCACGCAGCGCCGCTTCGGGATCGGCCTTCAGATGGCGCGCGAGATTGGCGAGCGCGAACAGGAGATCGCCTAGCTCGGCCCGCGCCAGGTCTTCTCGGCCTGCGTCCAGTTCCGCTTCGACCTCGTCGATCTCCTCGCGGATTTTGGCGATGACGGCGCGTGCGTCGTTCCAGTCGAACCCGACCTTGCCGGCCTTTTCCTGCAACTTCACCGCCCGCGTCAGCCCCGGCATGCTCAGCGGCACGCCCGATAGCGCCCCCTGCGGGGCGGCAGGCTTGCCCGCCCTTTCGGCCGCCTTGATCTCCCCCCATAGCGCCTTGACCTGCAGCGGGGTCAGGTCGCGCGCGTTTCCGAACACATGAGGATGGCGGCGGATTATCTTCGCCGAAATCGTCTCGACGACGGCGCCGAAGTCGAACGCGCCGCGCTCCTGCGCCAAGCGCGCATGATAAACCACCTGCAACAGCAAGTCGCCGAGTTCGTCGCACAGGTCCGCCATATCGTCGCGCGCGACGGCGTCGGCGACTTCATAGGCCTCCTCGATCGTGTAGGGCGCGATCGTTTCAAAGGTCTGTACGAGATCCCACGGACAGCCCGAACCCGGCGTCCGCAGCACGGCCATGATATCGAGCAAGCGGCCAATGTCGCGCGAAGGGGTCAAGGACGTCCTCAAACGAAAAGGGCGCCCGGAGGGGCGCCCCGTCGGGGAGTGAAAAAGGGGACGCCAACCAGGCGTCCCCGAAGCCCGGATCAGATCGAGAGCGAAATCGCCTCACGCCCCTTGGGGGTGTCGACGACACGCATGTTGACCGGTTGGCCTTCCGCAAGATGCGAAATGCCCGACGGGCCAAGCACGGAAATATGCACGAACACGTCCTTGCCGCCGTCGTCGCTCGCCACGAAGCCAAAACCCTTGGTGTCGTCGAACCATTTGACTTTGCCGCTCACCGCGACCGCCGAAGACGGGTCCGGCGCGGCGCGCCGGGGCGGGCGAGCCCCGCCAGGACCGCCGGGGCTGCTGTCGGAGCGCATCGGGCGCTGTTCGACGGCGCCTGCGGTGTCGACCTCCATCACCCGTGTCACCTGCGCGCCCTTGGCGCCGGCGCCGACGATGACCTTCAGCTTGGCGCCGGACGGCACCGACTCATGGCCCGAGGCCTGCAACGCATTGGCGTGCAGAAACGCGTCGCCCGCGCCATTGGCGAGTTCGACGAAGCCGTAACCCTTGTCAGCCTTGAACCATTTGACGACCGCATCCACGGTCGGCCCGGTCGGGGCCGGTTGGCCGCCCGCGAAGCCGCCGCCGCCGAAGCTGGAAGGCGCGCCGCCGAACCCGGCGTCCGGTCCGCCGAACGTGCGGCCCCCGCGCGGCCGCGGCTCGTAGGGCATCGGCCCGTCGTCGTCGAATCCCCGCTTGCGCGGCGCCCGGAAGTCCTTACCCTTGCTCATGTGAACCCAATTCTCCGCCCAATTTCCTTCTACGGTCGCCCAATCCCATGTCCTGGCGACCGCCGCCGCTCGCCGCGATAGGCCTATGCCTTCGCCGCAACAGAAGCCTCATGTGTCAAGAGTGGGAAGTCGGCGCGAATCCGTACCCCACCGCAATTCGCGACGTCGTTGTCGCGCAGGCGCTCATGGACCGGGCGATCTGCGCCCTTTGACCTAAGCGCCCGGCTGCATGCCGGGATCTCAACGGAATGGTTCGCCCGCATCGTCTAAACCCGCCTCGCCGATCACGCTGATCGGCGTCGAGGCAGCGTCAGATTAACGCATCTCGCAAGTGTTCGCTAGTAGGTTTCCACGCTGTTTTTCGTTCTCCGTCGCACGAAAGGCAGGCGCCGCGCTTCCCTCTCACGGCTGACGGGCGGCGCACGGCCCAATGACGACCGGCGGCTTGCCGATCGCGCCCGTTAAAGAATAGTCGACAGCATTGAACCCCGGTTTGACCTTATCGGCCTGCAAGAATTCCGGGGCGGCCGCTGTGGCGAGTTGCTCCGCCGACTGCCCGATGATCACGAACAGCAGCGCCACCGCGATGGCCGATACGCTGGCGAATTCCAACTTGCGCCACATTCGTCGCCGTTCTTCCTGCTCGTCCAAGGACCGCTCCTACACAGAACGCTCCTACAAGTACGCGGGCAGGGTTAATGCGACGTTCCCCCGCCGCCAAGTTCCCGAAATCACGCGATCACACGTCCAGCAGTTCCCGCGCCCGCGCCGCCCGCTCCTGGATGAACTGAAAACGCGGCTCGGGCTTCGCCCCCATCAACCGCTCGACCGCGTCCGCCGTGCCGACGGGATCGTTCGCGACGCTGACCCGAAGAAGCGTGCGGCGCGCAGCGTCCATGGTCGTGTCGCGCAGATCCTTCATCGGCATCTCGCCCAAACCCTTGAAGCGGCTGACCTCGACAGAGCCCTTGCCGCCGACCCCCTGCTTAAGCAGCCGCTCCTTTTCCGCATCGTCGCGCGCATAGACCGATTTGCCGCCCTGCGTCAGGCGGTAAAGCGGCGGCGCGGCGATGTAGAGATGGCCGTCCTCGATCAGCCGGGGCGTCTGCCGGTAGAAAAACGTGATGAGCAGCGAGGCGATATGCGCGCCGTCCACGTCGGCGTCGGTCATGATGATGACTTTGTCATAGCGCAGTTCGTCGGCGCGATAGGCGTTCCCCAGCCCCACGCCCAACGCCTGCACGAGATCGGAAAGCTGCTGGTTGGCGGCCAGCTTCTCGCGCGTCGCCGACGCCACGTTGAGAATCTTGCCGCGTAGCGGCAGCACCGCCTGGCTGGCGCGGTCGCGCGCCTGCTTGGCCGAGCCGCCCGCCGAATCGCCCTCGACGATGAACAGTTCCGACCCCTGCGCCGCCGCGTTGGTGCAATCGGCGAGCTTGCCCGGCAGCCGCAGCTTGCGCGTCGCCGTCTTGCGCGCGACGTCCTTCTCGGCGCGCCTTCGCAGCCGCTCCTCGGCGCGCTCCATCGCGAAATCCAGCAACCGCAACGCCTGGCTGGGCGCGCCCGCCAGCCAATGGTCGAACGCGTCGCGCAAGGTGCTCTCGACGATGCGCGCGGCTTCCAGCGTTTGCAGCCGCCCTTTGTTCTGCCCCTGAAATTCCGGCTCGCGAATGAAGACCGAGATCAGCGCCGCGCCGCCGTTCATCACGTCGTCGGCGGTGAGGATCGCGGCGCGCTTGGCTTGCCCGATGCGCTCGGCGTGATCGCGCAAGCCGCGCAGGATCGCCGCCCGCAGCCCCGTCTCATGCGTGCCCCCGTCCGGCGTCGGAATCGTGTTGCAATAGGAATGGACGAAC
The DNA here is from genome assembly GCA_043784465.1 of Hyphomicrobiales bacterium. GTDB lineage: Bacteria > Pseudomonadota > Alphaproteobacteria > Rhizobiales > Beijerinckiaceae > Roseiarcus. Next base: position 7,299 of record JAYVYJ010000048.1, on the reverse strand, counting down.
CCGTCCTCGACCGTCAACCAGCTCATCGCCCATTCGACCGAGCCATGCTTGCCCGGCTTCTGGACGTTGCCCACGAAGGCTGCGTCCACCACCGTCTCCTGACCCTCGATGTCGGCGGCCAGATAATCCTTGAGGCCGCCGGGGAAGTGAAACACCGCTTCCGCCGGCGGTTTGCCTTCGGAATCCGCCAGCGAAGGCGTGCAACGCCAGCGGATTTCGACGCCGCCGAACAGGTAGGCCTTCGAACGCGTCATCTTGAACAGCCGCGCCGGATCGAATTTGGCCCCCGCCCCGAAAATCTGCGGATCGGGGTGAAAGCGCACTTTTGTGCCGCGACGGTTCGGAGCGCGACCCACGACCTCCAGCTTCGTCACCGGCTTGCCGCGCTCGAAACATTGACGATAGAGGATCTGCGCGCGCGCGACCTCGACCTCCGTGCGGTCGGACAGCGCATTGACCACCGAGACGCCGACGCCATGCAGGCCGCCCGAGGTCTCGTAAGCGCCGCTGTCGAACTTGCCGCCCGCGTGCAGCACGGTCATGATCACTTCGAGCGCGGATTTGTCCTTGAACTTGGGGTGCGGATCGACCGGCATGCCGCGCCCGTTGTCGGTGACGCTGACCCAGCCGCCCTCCTCAAGGAAAACCTCGATCACCTTGGCGTGGCCCGCCACCGCCTCGTCCATCGCATTGTCGATCACCTCGGCGAACAGGTGATGCATGGCGTTGGCGTCGGTGCCGCCGATATACATGCCCGGACGCCGGCGCACGGGCTCAAGCCCTTCCAGCACCTCGATGGATGAGGCGTTGTAGTCCCCCTCGCCGGGCGTGCCAGTGCGGACTTTGGGCTTGCGGCGTGACGGATCGTCGTCGCCGAAAAGATCGTCGGTCATGGCCTCAGCTTTGGTTTCGCGTCCGACTATAGCGCCGTTGTCAAGAACAAATCAAGAACGCAATTGACGGTTCGCCCTCTTACCCTCGTGCGGCCGGCAACGCCATCTTCACGAACGGCGATGCGGACAGGATTTTCAGCGCGGCGTCGATCTCGGCGCGCGTGACGGGCTGGACTTTAAGGCGGAGTTCGTAGAGTCCCCCCGGCTTCGGGCCGCCGGCGAGCGTCGCGCCAGCGCTTTCCAGCAGCGCCGCCACCTCTCCCATCCTAGCCTCGGGGGCGAAGACGATGAGCGCGTCGGCGGTGGAGCGCCCCGTCGTCACGGTCTGGTAGGCGGGGGCGCGCGCGCCCGGACGCAGAAGCGTCACCAGCGTTACCGCCTGCACGAGCATGATAACCCCCGCCAGTGTCGCCGCCAGCGGCAGGAAAGACCGCGAGCGCCCGTCGAACCCCAGCAGGCCCGCCCATCGGGCGCCGAACGGGATCCGCCGCGGCGCCGCCTCGACGCCTTGCATCACCCGCGCCCAAACGTCGCCGCGCGGCGCGCCCAACGCCTCGTTGAGCGCCACGGTTTCGTCGCGGTCCTCCTCCAGCGTGACAAGGCTCGCCCGCAGTTTCGGCCGCTCCGCGAGCGCCGCCTCGACACGCGCGCGCTCAGGGGGGGACAGCGCGCCGGCCGCATACCACGGCAACAGCGCCTCGATTTCGTCGATGCTCTCGCTCATGGCCATCCCCTGTCGAGTCCGGCGGCTTTCGCCAGATCGGCGAGCCGCTTGCGGGCGTGAAACATGCGCGTCTTCACCGTGCCCTCGGGGACGCCGACGATGTGCGCAACCTCCGCCACGCTTCTGTCGTGATAATAGACAAGGTCCATCACCTCGCGTTGCTCCGGGCTGAGCTTTTGCAGACAGGCCCGCAAAACTTCGCCCTTGCCCTTTTTCTGCAGCGTCGTCTCGGGCGTGTCGGATTGATCCTCGATCTCGCCGGCCTGCTCCTCGTCGAGTTGGTCTTCGCGGCGCTTGCGCAATTGCGAATAGGCCTTGTTGCGCGCGACCGCGAGCAGGAAGGTCGAGGCCTCGGCCCGGCCCTCGAAAGTGGCGGCGTGCCGCCACACGTCCAGAAAAACCTCGCTCACCACATCCTCCGCCGCCGCTTCCGATTTCAGGATTCGCAGGGCGAAGCGGAAAACCTTGACGTGGTGGCGCCCATAAAGGGCCTTCAGGGCGAGACTATCGCCCTTGGCCACGCGCGCGAGCAGGTCCGAATCCGTATCGCCCAAATGAATCTCGCCTGTTCGTCGCACCGGCCGGGAAGAAGGTTCAATCTGTGGTCGCCATTCGTTCGCGCGCAAGCGCCGTCACGACCCGGCTCTCACTTTTCAGCAAATGGCGAACAGCGGCTCGGGACCCTCGGCGTCCACGCCGACGTCGTTGCGTTCAAGCCCGGCGGTCGGCCTGGCGGCAGTCCCTCGGGTTTGCAATGCGATAGAGCGAAATATGACCACCGTTCGCTCAGAAGTCCACAATATCCGGCGTGCGCCACCCCAGATGCTGCCCGGAATCGACGCAAAGTATTTGCCCCGTCACCTTGCGCGCCCGCGCCAGATAAACCACCGCGTCCGCGATCTCTTCGCCCGAAACGGCCTGCCCCAGCAGCGTGCCTTCCGCCTCGTGCGTCAGCCCCGCCTCGCCTTCCCGCTCGCTGGCGTAGGTCGGCCCCGGCCCCACCGCATTGACGCGGATACGGGGCGCCAGCGCCTGCGCCAGCGTGCGCGTCGCCGTCCACAACGCGGATTTGGCGAGCGTATAGGACAGATATTGCGGCGTGAGCTTCAGCACACGCTGGTCGATGATGTTGACGACCGAACCCTCGACGTCCTCCGGGAGCGCCTGGGCAAACGCGCCGATCAGAAATACGGGCGATTCCAGATCGATGGCGAATTGCTGGCGCCACAGCGCGAGATCGAGGGCGTCGATAGAATCGTCCATGAAGGCGGCGGCGTTGTTGACCAGCAACTCGATGGGCCCAAATTCCCGCGCGGCGACCGCAAAGGCCGCCGCCGCCGCTTCCGGGTCGGCGAGGTCGGCGCCGTAGACCTGCGCCTCGCCCCCCGCCGCCACGATGTCGTCGGCCAGCCGGTTGGCACCGTCGCGCGACGCATGGGCGGTCAGTGCAACCGCGAACCCCTCGCGCGCAAGGCGGCGCGCAATGTCGGCGCCGATGCGCCGGCCCGCCCCGGTGACGAACGCGACGCGGCGCAACTCAGGCCGTGCGGTTGTAGACGTCCTCGATGCGGACGATGTCGTCTTCGCCCAGATACGAGCCGGTCTGCACCTCGATCAATTCCAGATTGATCTTGCCGGGATTGGTCAGCCGATGAACTACGCCGATCGGCAGATAGATCGACTCGTTCTCATGCACGATCTTGACCTCCTCGCCGCAATTGACCTCCGCCGTTCCCTTTACGACGATCCAGTGCTCGGCCCGGTGATAATGCTTCTGCAACGACAATCGCCGACCCGGCGTCACGACGATGCGCTTCACCTGATAACGCGGGCCATGGTCGATGGACTGGTAATACCCCCAGGGCCGGTACATGCGCTTGTGCTCGACGGCCTCCTTACGCTTGCGGGCCTTCAGCGCCTCGACGACTTCCTTGACCTTGTCGCCGTGGTCGCGCCCCAGCACCAGCACGGCGTCGGTCGTGGTGACGATCACCACGTCGCTGACGCCGACCGCCGCCGTCAGCACGCCGTTGGAGCGGATGTGGACGTTCTTGGCGTTAAGCGCATAGCCGTCGTCGCCGTGGAACGAATTGCCGTCGGCGTCGCGCTTCGAAAGTTTCCAAACCGCGTCCCAGTTGCCGACGTCGGACCAGCCGATCTCGGCGGGCACCACCGCCGCGCGCTCGGTGCGCTCCATCACCGCATAGTCGATGGACTTCTTGGGCGCCGCGCCAAAGCTGGCGACGTCGAGGGCCAGGAAATCGAGGTCGTGCTTCGCCCCCGCGACGGTCGCGGCCGCCGCGCGCGCCATCTCCGGCTCGAACGCGTTGAGCTCCTCCGTCATGGTGTCGGCGCGGAAGAAAAAGTTGCCGCTGTTCCACAGATAGCCGCTCTCGACATAGCGTTCGGCGGTTGCGCGGTCCGGCTTCTCGACGAAGGCGTCGATGGCGAAAGCGCCGTCATCCACGTCCTTGCCAGGGCGGATGTAACCATAGCCCACCGCCGGCTCGGTCGGCTTTACGCCCAGCGTCACGATGTAGCCGCGCGCCGCCGCCTTGGCCGCCTTCGCGCAGACTTCGTGGAACGCGTCGATCCTGGTGACGACGTGATCGGCGGCGAACACGGCGACCACCGTCTCCCCCCCGTGCTGGGCGGCGAGCGCGGCCGCCACGGCGACGGCGGGGCCGGAATCGCGACGCACCGGCTCGGTCACAATCACGGCGGTCGCGCCGATCTCGTCGAGCTGCTCCTTCACCAGAAAGCGATAATCGTGGTTGGTGATGACGATGGGCGTGTCGAACAGCGGCCCCGTCACGCGCTCCACCGTCTCCTGAAAGGTCGAACGGTCGCCCAGCAGCGCGATGAACTGCTTGGGCATGGTCTCGCGAGACTCTGGCCATACGCGCGTCCCCGCGCCGCCGCACATGATGACAGGAAGTATCTTGCTGGTCATTCCGCCAAACCCCCTACCTTCCCATGCGCCGTCCTTTAGCCAGACGTCACAGGCAAGTCACGCTCCATTGCGCCATCGCCGCGCGATGGCCCTCGGGAATAGGCGTGACGCGGTTGTTTTCCCGCTCCACGTAAACATGCGTGTAACGCCCCTCCGCCGCCGCCACGTCGGCGCCCGCCTTGAATACGCCAAGCCGATAAGTCACCGACGCGCCGCCCAGCGCCACCACCGCGACGCCGACCTCGACGGCGTCGGGAAAAGCCAGCGAAGAGAAAAACCGGCACTGGCTTTCCACCACCAGTCCGATCGCCGGGCTGGTCGCGGGATCGAGCAGACCCCGTGCGATGAGAAGCTGGTTCACGGCCGCGTCAAACAGTTCGTAATAGACGACATTGTTGAGATGGCCGTAAGCGTCGTTGTCCTTCCAGCGCGTCGTCAGCGGCACAAACGCCGCGAAAGCGTCGCGCCCCGGCGGCGGCGTCCGCTCGGTTTTGCGCGCCATGCCCTGCCCTCCTTCGTCTGTTTGCGAGTATAAAGGCCCCGCGCGGCCCGCGCGACAGGAGTTCTGTGTGACCGACGCCCCTCCGCCGCCCGCCGAAAAGCTGGAAACCGTCGCGCCGTCGCTGCGCCGCCTGATCGCGCCCAACCCCTCGCCGTTCACTTTCACCGGCACCTGCACCTATCTGGTGGGCGACGACGAGATCGCCTTCGTCGATCCCGGCCCTGACGACGACGCCCATCTGGCCGCGCTGATCGATGCTCTGGGCGACGCCCGCGCATCCTACATCTTCGTCACGCACACGCACCGCGACCACAGCTTGCTCGCCGAAAAGCTCTCGCGGGCGACAGGCGCTGCGATCGTCGGCGCGGCGCCGCACGTCCCCCGCCCCGGCGCCCCCCAGGGCCTCGACGCCGCGCATGATCTGACCTACGCGCCCGTTCGCGTTCTGGAAGAGGGCGAGAGCGTGACCTTCGGCCCCCATGCGCTCACCGCGCTGGCGACCCCCGGTCATTCCGGGAACCACCTCGCCTTTGTCTTTGGCGACGCTCTGTTCAGCGGCGATCACGTGATGGCGTGGTCCACCTCCGTCGTCGCGCCGCCGGACGGCTCGATGGGCGCCTACATGGCCAGCCTGGAGAAGCTGCGCGACCGCCCCGAGACGATTTACTGGCCCGGCCACGGCGGCCCGGTGTCCGAGCCGCAACGCTACGTGCGCGGGCTGATCGCGCACCGCCGCCAGCGCGAAAACGCCATTCTCGCGCGCCTCGCCGAGGGGCCTACGACGATTGCCGAGATCGTCGAGCGCAATTACGCCGGCCTGCAACCGCGCCTGAAAGGCGCGGCGGCGCTCTCGACGCTCGCCCATCTGGAGGACTTGTTGTCGCGGGGCCTAACAGTGCGCGGCGAGGGCGCGCCGCTGGCGGCGGTTTACTCGGCGCCCTAGCCGCCCTTTTTCAGATAGCGCGCAATCGCTGTGACATGCTCCTTGGGCAAATGGCCGAGGTTGCGCACGACCTCCGCCATGGCGCCGCCAAGCGTGTCGCCCTCCGGCGTGATCCCCGTCGTGAGGGCCGTCTCGATGTCGTCCTGCGACCATTTCGCGAGGCCCTCGGGCGTGATGGCGGGCGTCTTGCCCTTGCCGTCCGGCATCGGCGCTCCCGTCAGCGCCTTCGTCAGGACCGGGCCGCCGAGCACGTCGCGCGGCGTATGACATTCCCCGCAATGTCCGGGGCCCTGCACGAGATAACGGCCGTAGTCGGCGTCCGCCGAAACGGCGACCGTCCGGGGAGCGAGACGCGGCAGATAAAGTTGCTTCCAGATTCCGACTGTGCGGCGAATATTGAACGGAAAGGCGAAACCCGGCGGCGGCGCCTCGCCCTTGACGGCGGGCAGGCTCCGCAAAAACGCCCAGAGATCGCTGACGTCGGCGACGCTCATGTTGCGGTAGGACGTGTAGGGGAAGGCGGGGTAGAGGTGGACGCCCTGATCGTCGACCCCGTCATAAACCGCATGCGCAAAATCCTGCGCGCTCCACTTGCCCATGCCCTCGTCCGGATCGGGCGAGATATTCGGGGCGTAAATCGGGCCAAAAGGGGTCTTCAGCGCCGCCCCGCCGCCCAACACCGTCGGCGCTTCCGGCCGGGCGTGGCAGGCCGCGCACCCTCCGGCCCAGAACACGATTTCGCCCTTCTGGACGTCGCCGGGCTTGTCCATCGCGCGCGCGATCTCGGCATCGAGCGGGCCGGGAGCGGAGAGTAGCCAGAACGCGCCGGCGCCGATGAGCGCCAGCGCGAACAGCGCGAGAAACGCCCTCATTTCTCCTTGGCGCGATAAAGTTCGTGGCAGTCGCCGCAGTTCTTGAGCACCGGTGGGAACTTGGCCTTGAAACTGGCCTCGTCCGTGATGCTCGCCAACGCCGCCTTCGACTCGCTCCCAAGTTTGGCGAAGCGAGCGTCGAAGTCCTTGCGGTTCGTCCAGATCGCCGGCAGGGCGTTGGTGTCGCCCTTATCGCTGCCGGCGGGAAACAACTTCGACGCCATGTCCGCCGCGTCCATATAAGACTTAAGAGCGGCCTGCACGTCCTCCAGCTTGAACGGAGCGGAGCCCTTCATGATCCCCACGACAGACTTGGTCGCCGAACCGTTGGCTTTCATCAACGCCTTGCGCGCGGAAATGGGATCGTCGGCGGCGACGCTCGCACCCACGCCCACGGCCAGAAAGATCGCCA
>JAYVYJ010000047.1:0-4749 GCA_043784465.1 Hyphomicrobiales bacterium | reverse complement strand
GTCGAAAGCGCACGTTTCTCCGCGCTGGCCGAAGCGCTGGCGCGTCCCGGAGACACCGCCGCAATCGTCGCGGAATTTGCAAGCGTCCCGCCGCCATCGCCGCTGAGCCTGGAGTTGGATTTGTTCGAGAGCGCTTTCGCGCAAGCCGACGCTCATAGCGTGAAGGCGAATTTGAAGGCGGCGGGGACGCCGTTCGCCCTGAAACTCGCCGGGATGATCGCGGCGGCGTCGCCCACCAGTCTCGCACTTGCGTTGCGCCAGATGGCGATGGGCGCGGGGTTGAGCTTCACACAAGCGATGCGCGTCGAGTTTCGTATTGTGACGCGCATTTGCCAGGGCCACGATTTTTACGAAGGCGTCCGCGCAGCGCTGGTGGATCGCGACAATCGCCCGCAATGGGCGCCTGAGCCCACTGCGGCCGAACTCGACGCTTATTTCGCGCCGCTCGGGGCGGACGAACTCGTTCTCGAAGGAGACGCCGGTTGAGATATCACATGCGCCAGAGCCGCGACGGCGTCATCCGCATCGTCGATTCCGCGCCGCCGCGCACGCAGGGCGGACGTTTTGGCGCCGCGATGCCCCGTCCTGCCGAGACGCTGGTGTGGTTCATGCGCACGATGGCTTGCGTCTGGATGATAAAGGGCCTGTTCAATTGGGCGGTGCTGATGGGGCTCAACCCGCGTTTGGGCGATTTCGTCATGTTGCCGCGCCCGTTGCAGACGACGATCGTGTTTTTTTCGGGCGCGGACCTGCTGGCCGCGATCGGCATGTGGCTGGCGGCGCCCTGGGGGGGCGTGCTTTGGCTGATATGTGCGGGTCTGGAGGCGATCTCTCCGATGCTGTCGGGCCGGGCGGCTTTGCTGGGACTCATGGGCGTTGGGCTCAACGTAGTGCTGATCGGCGTCTATTTCACGCTAAAATGGCGGGCGGACCAAGCGCGCGCCTGACGGAACGGGTATGACGCTAGGGTGACGTCATAGTTGAGGTTGATTTACCTTACCCAATGCGGTTGGTTAATCGGATACAATAGTAAATAGAGACTAGAATTCAGATGTCGTTCACCCCAAACAGGAAACTTGGCGTTCATCAAGTCTTTTAAACTCGGATTCAGTCGCTTCCCTTATGGTCGCTCTCATCGAAAGCCGAACAACAATCTCGGCGCAGGCGGAACAAGAGGCGGGATCGACATGAACATGCTTGCGAAGAAAGAAGATGGCCAGGGCCGCGCGGACCGTATCGCCGGCGTCCGCCCCGTCTATTTAGAGACGCTGAACATGGTCGAGCGGCTGCATCGGCGCTTGCTCGACGTCATCAAGGACGAATTCGACCGGCGCGGCCGCTCGGACGTCAATGCGGTTCAAGCGCTGCTGCTTTATAACATCGGCGACAAGGAACTGACGGCAGGCGAGTTGCGCACGCGCGGTTACTATCTGGGTTCGAACGTCTCCTATAACGTCAAGAAACTGGTGGAGATGGGCTATCTCCATCATGCCCGCTCGCGCGTAGATCGCCGCTCGGTGCGCATCAGCCTCACCGAGAAGGGCCGCGAGGTCCACACCATCGTCGTCAGCCTCTATGAGAAGCACGCGATGACGGTGGAGCAGATTGGCGGCGTGATGGGCGACGATTTTCATCGTATGAATCAGTCGCTGGCGCGCTTGGAGCGCTTCTGGACCGACCAGATCAAGTACCGTCTCTGAGAGCGCAAAATGCCTTTCGCGACGAACCTCCCGCGACCTGTGCTGGGGCGCCGAGAGGCGCCCCTTTTTTGCGTCGAGAGACGGGTCTGCGCGACGCCCGCGACAATGTCGGCGAGACCGGCCTCCGCCGCCTCGCTGACAATAGCGCTTACGGGTCGATGACCGTCGCCAAAGACGGGATGGCGGGCTGCAAGTTCGTCGGGCACCGGCTCTTTGCGGGTATGACCCGCCCGGCGTCGCCGTCGGCGAGACCCATAGCGAGCCGAAGCGTCGGGAAGCGACGAGACCGCTGACAAAGGTTCCCCATTGTGGGCCCAGGACGGCGTCGTTGTTCACGGCTCCCTGCTCGTTCGGGGCTTTGGGTCAGGTTTTGAAATGAGACCGTAAAACTCCCGATACCACTCAACAAAGGCGCGCACGCCCATCGCCACGTCGGTGTCGGGCGCATAGCCCGTGAGCGTCCTCAACAGGTCTGGCGCCGCAAAAGTGTCCGGTACGTCGCCTTTCTGCATGTCGAGCATACGCCGCTGGACGGGGACGCCGAGCGCCGCCTCGACCGCGTCAATGAACGGCAGCAGGCCGACGGGCCGTCCTCCGCCGATATTGACGACCCGATAGGGCGCGGCGGGCGAAAGCGAGTCCTCAGGGCTGACCGAAGCCCCTTCCTGTGGGGGCAAGTCGATCAGCCGCATGACCGCCTCCACGAGATCGTCGATATAAGTAAAGTCCCGCTTCATCCGACCGTGGCCGTAGACGTCGATGGGCTCGCCTTTCAAAGTCGCCGCGACGAACTTGAACAGAGCCATGTCAGGGCGCCCCCACGGACCGTAGACCGTGAAAAATCGAAACGCGGTGGTCGGGATTTTCCACAGATGCGCATACGCATGAGCCATGTCCTCGGTCGCCTTCTTGGTGGCGGCGTAAAGGGTCAGGGGATGGTCAGTTCGATCGTTTTCGCGGAACGGCAATGCCGTGTTGGCGCCGTAGACGGAACTGGTCGAAGCCAGCAGGAAGTGCCGGGCGCCGCGCGCGGCTTCCATCACGTTGAATGTGCCGACCAGATTGGCGTCCACGTAAGCGCGCGGGTTTTCGAGCGAATAGCGTACGCCCGCCTGCGCGGCCAGATGCACGACGACATCGCAGCGCAGCGCATAGTCCGCCACGGCGGCGGCGTCCTCCAGCATCGCGATCCGCCCGCGAAAGTTGGAAAATTTCGACAGTTCGGCCCACCGCGCCTGTTTGAGCGCCACGTCGTAATACGGCGTCATGCCGTCGTAGCCTGCGACCTCGGCTCCCTGCGCCAGTAAGCGCCGGCTGAGATGAAAGCCGATGAAGCCGGCCGCGCCTGTGACCAACACTTGCATTTATGAGACCCTTACAAGGGAAAATTCACATAACCGCGCCGCGTGGCGCGCTTGCGAACATATCGTTAACCCCAGCCTTTCCATATTGCGACGGACTGAAGCGGAGGTTGGGCGCTCATGCTGTTGCTGCCGGTTGGACCTTACATGCCAGTCGGGCCTGTGACGCCGGTCAAGCCCGTCGAACGGCGAAGGACTAAAGGCGGCGGGCAGCCCTCTTCGGCGAGCGCGGCCTCGCATCCCGTCCGGCCCGCCCAGGAGAGGGCTTCGGCCTCCGCCCGCGCGGCGCTCGACGACATCAAGCTCGGCGGCTGAGGCCGCGCTCTCCCGGCCGGCCCGCTTGGCGAAGCGCATGAAGTCTGCGCTTGCTCCCGCGCCCCGCCTCGATTATCTGTCATTCATCCGTAGCGGGCGACCGCGCCGGACGCTTGTGTTCACGCCGGCTCCAGCGCCGGCCCGCCTCATAAAGGCGGCGCGGCCTGTCGTGGGCCGATCCGGCGAAAACGCGGGGCCCTTCATCCAAACCCAAGTCGCCGGCGCGTCCGCCCTCACGGGCCTCAGGAGATTAAATGGCTTCGACCAACACGTTCACGCCCACGCGTGACGATTTCACGGCATTGCTCAACGAGACTTACGGCGCCGACGAGGCGTTCGAAGGGTCGGTCGTCAAGGGTCGCGTCGTCGCGATCGAAAAGGACATGGCGCTTATCGACATCGGTCTGAAGACCGAAGGCCGCGTCGCGCTCAAGGAATTCACCAACCACGGCCGCGAGACGGCGCCGGGCGTCGGCGACGAGGTCGAGGTCTATCTGGAGCGCATCGAGAACGCGCTTGGCGAGGCCGTGATCTCGCGCGACAAGGCGCGCCGCGAGGAAAGCTGGGTCAAGCTCGAACAGGCGTTCGAGAAGCAGGAGAAGGTCGAAGGCGTCATCTTCAATCAGGTCAAGGGCGGCTTCACGGTCGATCTCGACGGCGCCGTGGCCTTCCTGCCGCGCTCCCAGGTCGATATCCGCCCGGTGCGAGACGTCGCGCCGCTGATGAACGTGCCCCAGCCCTTCCAGATTTTGAAGATGGATCGCCGGCGCGGCAACATCGTGGTCTCACGCCGCACCGTGCTTGAAGAGAGCCGCGCCGAGCAGCGCCACGAGATCGTCGCCAACCTCGCCGAGGGCCAGGTGATCGACGGCACGGTGAAGAACATCACCGATTACGGCGCGTTCGTCGAGCTGGAGCCGGGCATCGAGGGGCTGATCCACGTCTCCGAAATGTCCTGGACCAAGAAGAACGTTCATCCCGGCAAGATCATCGCGACCAGCCAGGAAGTCGAAGTTCAGGTGCTTGAGGTCGACGCCTCCAAGCGCCGCATCTCGCTCGGCCTCAAGCAGACCCTGCAAAACCCGTGGGAAGCCTTCCTCGAGAAGTATCCCGTCGGCTCCACGGTCGAAGGCGAGGTCAAGAACAAGACCGAGTTCGGTCTGTTCCTCGGGCTCGAGGGCGATGTCGACGGCATGGTCCATCTCTCCGACCTCGACTGGAACCGGCCGGGTGAGCAGGTGATCGAGGACTTCAAGCGCGGCGACACGGTCAAGGCCATCGTCCTCGACGTCGATGCCGACAAGGAGCGCATTTCCCTCGGCATCAAGCAACTGGGCGGCGACCCGTTCACCAAGCCGGGCGAGGACGGCGCC
>JAYVYJ010000046.1:0-6575 GCA_043784465.1 Hyphomicrobiales bacterium | reverse complement strand
CAACGCTCGAAATCAAAATCCGGTTGGGGTCCATGTTCAATCTCTCGTCGCGTTTGAAAATTAATTGCTTCATGTTCATTCCCTTTCTAGGCCGCCGCGACGCTATGCTCGGAGGAGGCGTCGTTCAGTTGTTTGTCCGCCCACGTCCGCGCATGCTGCAAATAGTCATCAATCAGCTTCTGCACGTCGTGTCGCATGCCCGGCGCGATGACGTCGATCTCGAGGCCAGCCTCGCGCAGCATGGGCAGAATTGACCGCGTCATCGCCAAAGAGACCAACCGCCCGTTGGCGATCGGCGCGCCGAGCCGGCGGGCCTCGTCGAGATCGGCTGTCATCCGCAAGATTTCGTCGCGCAACGTCCGCACCGCCTCCGCGATCCGCATGCCGCGCCCGGCCGCCGCGTCCGTGATGCTTCGCACCTTCCGGGCCCGGTCGAGCTCCACGGCCCGCGCCGCCTCGCGCCGCGCTTCGTCAACCCGGGCGCCAGCATGGGCGTGCGCCACCTCGAGCCCCTCAAGGTCGAGGGCGTGCGCCGCGCGCCGCTTGTTGAGCGCGTCAAGTTCTGATTTGGCCTTCGCGTTGCCGGTGTGTGCGCCGTAGGCTAGCGCCTTTCGCTCATTATCGAGCGACGCCAGCGCGGCCCGGGAACTGTCCAGAGTTGCGCGCAACTCAGTCTCAATCTTAATTGCATGCTCCAGTGACGTCATCTCAAAATCTCCGACCAATATCGAAACTCTCGCGTTCGGTCCGACCACCGATCCGGGCGAAGACGTCGCCTCTCGAATTGAGGTCGGGATGCGTGATCGTCAGCGGCGCAGCGCCCTTCGAAGACAAGGCAATCGCCGCCGCATTTGCAGTATCATCTGAACCCGAAACACCATGATCGACACGGTCCCGGCCGCTGGGCGACGTGCGCCTTTCAAGCCCAACGAACTGAGTCACCAGACGCGGATTGTCCAACAATCGAACCCGCCCTGCGGTGAAGAGGGGAAGCGTATCGAGATAGCAGGCCGACCTGTCACGATCGGAATGCTGATAGGAAATTCCAACTTTCGCGAAGGCGTCCACAACCCAGGAAGCGGCGTACCGATCGCCAACCGTGCGCTTGAGACCGTATTGGTTGAGGACTGCCGCCATCCGAGCTGTGGCCTCAGTTGGATTGAACGGCGCGCGCACCTCGACAAGGCAGTCGAGGATTACGACGTTGCCCTCGTCATGGCAGATCGCGAGGCAGAAACTATCTTTCGATCCGCCGCTCGGGTCCGCCCCACTCCTATAGCGAACACCCGGCACTGGCGGTCGCACAAGAACACCGCGGTCAACCGCAATGTCGACAAGGTCCGCAGAGAGAAAGCCAAAAACATCCGAACGAAAGTCTCCGCCAAACTCTGCCGCTGCGGCTTGCGGGTCACGCTCGTATGCGCGATCGACAACCTTCTGCGAAAGAGTGGGATTCATAGTCCTCGAGGCCGCCTTGCAGACGAGGACGAGGGGATCGCCGTTCGGGCCGTAATCGCGCTTGAACGCGCCCCACAACTCGCCGCTCTGCGCATACGGCGAACTGATGACGATCAGCGGGCCGCCCGTCGTCGCAAGTGCCGGCCGAATCGCCCCCAGGATTGCCGTGTCGGGGTTTCGGGACGTTTCGTCACTCCTCCAGTAGGCGAGTTCGTCGCAGACGGCCCCGATAAAGGTGGAGCCGCGTGCGGTCCTAAACGAGGCCGGCCGGCATTCGACGTCAATGCGCGTCGTCAGGCTCAACGTGTCCGCCGTCTCGTTCTCAACCAAGGCGGCCAAGGCCGGAATCTCGGCGAAAATGCCGGATAGGAAGCCGAACGCCTTTTGCGCCTGCCACGTCGAGGCGGACATGATCGGCAAAACGCCTCTTTCGCCCGGCGCTAGTTTGTCGGCGTGGTCGCACAGGGCGGCCAAGTATGCCGCCAGGACGGCCGCAGCGCGGGTTTTGCCGCCGCGCCTGCCGACGATGGACCACAGTTCGTCAACCCGGCTCAGAGGCTCGCGCTCGCGTCCTGTGAGGGCCGTGAAGATGGCGCGTTCGTCATCTTTCAACTTCTCGCCCATTGCGCCGATCAACAAAATGCGCCAGGCGGCCCAGCTTTCGCCTGCGAGCGCCTTGCCGAAAAGGGCGGGCTCGTCGAGCGCGAGTCTCATGGAGACGAGCGGCGTCATTCGATGGCGGCCTTGGGCTTGGCGTGCCTGGCCGCGATGTCGGCGATCGACGGCGGCTTATCCTTCGGCGCCGCCTTCAAGCCCAGGTCGCGCAGCCCTAGCCGAATCTGATTCGACAAGGCGCTAAAGGCGCGGGCGTCGTGCGCGGTGAACTCTTTGCCGGCCGCCAGCTTTTGGTCGAAAAGTTCCAACTGCAACGTCGCTCTGGCGACGCGGCGAATTAACAAACGCTCGCCGAAGGACGACTCGCGGCCGAGCTGGCCAAGCAGCTCCTGTTCAGTGCGCCGTAGGATTTTCCCCTCCCGGCTACGCCCGTCGATCGAGTCGCCGAGTGCGCCACGAGCGATCGTCCTGCTGTAAGGCCCCAACCGCAGTGCTTTCGTCGATGAACCGGCATGTTTCATTTGGTCATGTTCGCATGACCGCGCGATAACTTCAACGGGAAAAGCTTTGTTATTCAATCAGTTACGGGAATGGACAGTCTTGGACAACGTTGGACAGTGCGCGACGACCTTTCACAACGCCAATCAGGCGACGGCGCGCTTGGCGATCTTGGCGATGGTCGCCCGCGAGCAACCCGTCGCGGCTTGGATTGCCGACCAAGACTCCCCCGCCCGCAGCATGGCGGCGATCCCAGCGTTCCTGGCGGCGTCCTCGGGGCGACCCCGATACTTTCCCTCAGCCTTGGCCTTCGCTTGCCCCTGGGCTTGGCGGCGGCGGCGATCCTCGTAATCCTTGCGGGCGACAGCGGCCAAAACGTCCAACATCATTGAGTTCACAGCTGCGAACATGCGCGCCGTGAAGTCATCCCCGCCGCTCGCCAGCATCCATGAGGTCGGAAGGTCCAGCGCCACGACGCGCAGCTGTTTGGCGTCCAGTTCGGCCCTCAGCTTGCGCCAATCGCGATCCGTCAAGCGCGAGAGCCGGTCTACCTGTTCGATCAAGAGCAGGTCGCCGGGGCGGCTATCGGCAATGAGGCGGAATAGCTCAGGGCGCGCCAGCTTCGCCCCGCTTTCGTTCTCGACATAGGTTCCGACGATGGGCAGCCCCCGCTCGGCGGCGAGCGCCTCGACTTGGGCGCGGGCGCGGCTGGCGTCCTGTTCGTCAGTGCTGGCGCGAAGATAGGCGCGGGCCATTGGAGCGTTGAGCATGGCGGAAACTCCATCGGTTCGTTTCGGATGGTTTCCATATATCAGTTCGCTTTGAATGATCAATAGGTATTTTATGAACCAGCATTTCACTGGTTTCGTTGAGGTATACCCATTGTAAACCGACAAACCGTGCGGAAAACCCGAAAACGAGGCCGGCGGGCAAGCGTTTCCCACGTCCCTTGGCGGCCGCCCAACCCTTCGCCCGGCGTCACCTCGACGGGGCCCAACGCGGCATGATCGCGGCGAAGCAGTCGAACTTTTCGCACGGCGGGAACCGCAAGCCGGATCGAAGGGGCAAGCAGGCACATTTATGAGGCAAAATCGGCCGTTCCGCAGCCATCGCCGCCGCGTTCGAACTCGCGGTCGGCCGCGCCCGAACTCGCGGAAGCACGCCGGACGCGGGGATGGGTTTCTCTCGCCAGGCCATCCTCCCCTTCAGAAGTGACGCGAGTGACGCGTAGTGACGCAACTTCCATATATCCCCCTTACGCGTGTGCGCGTGTAGGAACACATACGGAAAACGCATCACCTCGCGTCACTCGCGTCACTAATTGCGGTTTTGGGCTCCGGCTCATCGGTCAGATATCCCCGGGATAAGGGTTAGAGTTTGACGCGAGCTTCAACCGAACGCCCTCAAAAACCCTGACGCCACCAGTGCCGCGCTTGTTCGCAAAGCCGCGTCGTTCGAGTTCTTCGGCAAATGCCTTTCGCGCCCCGGGCTTTTCGCCAGCCGACGAGACGAACGCCGTCCACGAAGTGAACAGCGCCGCGCTAGATGCCGACTTCCATCGGTTGCCCGGCTCGGCGTCGCATTCTTCGGCGAGCCATTGGCCGATCAGGTCTTGGTCGGCGAAATACTTTTCAGTCGCCGTGACGACGATGGACGGTCGCACAAGGCCGGAGGTCTGCCAGTCGAGACAGCCATCGATCGCCCAGCGAAGGATCGCGGGCCATTCGGCTTTGAGTTTACGCTCCAGCTCTCGATCGGGCGCGGCGGGCTTGTAGGTGAAAGGCACGAGATTGAACCGGCGGCGCTGGGCGTCATCAACGGTGCGCAGCGATGGCCGGTGATTGCCGACGATAGTCAGCTTGAACTGCGGCCAATAGGTGAAGTTATCTTGCCGCATGAAACGCGCCGTTATCGGGTCGCCGCCGGTCAGGGCCTTCAGTCGGGCTTCTGCCCATTGACGGCCCTCTTCGGTCTCCGAGGCGGTGACACTCCGGGCGCCACGCAGCATAGCGAGATCAGTCGAATGACGATCGCCATGCGAAGCGATAAAGGCCTCCATCGTTGCGGTCGTGGCGTAGTCGGCCATGATTCCGCTCATGACGTTTAAGAAAACAGATTTGCCGTTGCCGCCGGGTCCGAACACGAAGACGAGCGCGTGCTCGCGCGTATCGCCGGTGAGGCCATATCCGAACCATTGACGGAGGAAGCGCACCATTTCCGCGTCACTTCCCGTCGCCTCCGAGAGGAAGCGCGCCCACAGAGGGCAGTCCGCGTTATCGGCAGGAGCAACCGCCGTCGTCTTCGTAATGCCATCCTCGGGCTTGCTGGCGCGCCTGCGGCCGGTCCGGAGGTCGACAACTCCTTCGGGCGTTCCGAGCAAGTAAGTGTCGCGGTCCCAAAATTCGGACGTCGTCGCGAAGACAGGATCGACGCGGGCGAAACGCTCGACGCCGCCCGCAAAACTAGTCTTGGACGTGACATATCGCACTTTATCCGGCTCGGACACGGCAAGTTCTCGCGCCAATTCGCGGGCGAAATGAAACGCGAGCCCGGTCTTGTTCTCGCGCCAGATTGAGCCCGTCCACTCCCGCCACTTACCGGCGTCATGATCGAAACGGAGCCGACCCGCGTAGATGCGGGCAAACTCCGAGGCTGCGCTGTCCTCGGTGAGAATTTCATTGTTTCCCCTTCGGGGCGGGAGAGCCGAAATAACGGCGTTCAATTTTTGATCTCCACCGCCAGCCGCTTCCTCGCCGCAAGCGCCGTCAGCACGCAAAGTCTGAGCTCCGAGAGGTGATTCTCAACCAATCGACGATCCCCGCGCCAGGCCGCCTCACGGGCACTAATGAGATAGCTCTCACCGAGCAACAAAGCTTCGACGATAGCTTCGTACGCCATTTCATCGCACGCGGCCGTGAGCCGCGCATTGTCAGAATGGCAGGGCGTCGTCATGAAACGGCTCCTCGGCAAGAACCTTCGGGGCGTCCTCGATTTCATCAGACCGCGCGCGCTCCTCGCGACCTTTTGCGGTCTTCGATTTTTTCTTCCTCTTTACGTCGAGCACGGCCTCGGCGCTGATTTTCCAATCAATGCCCTGACCGTTGGTTGATGGAAAGCCCGAAAAAGGTCCAACGATCGCGATAGGCTCGCCGACGCGGAGTTCCTCGAGTTGATCGATCACGTCAGGATCGTTGACGTATACTGTCCAAACGCGAACCTCCATCCGATCGCGATCATCAATCCGGCAGATTCCAAACAATGCGCCATCAGATTTCCGGCGCCGGCGGAAAATGGCGCTTTTTAGTCGGCCCGAAAGCAGGATGCGCGTCGTCATCGGCGCGCCCCGGTCTGATAAGCAAATCCGGCGATCAACTCGGCGACGCCCGGCGCGAGACCCAAGCGAACGGCGAGGAGCCGGGCTTGCATCTCAAGCGGCGAAGGCGGGTCGGAGTCCTCGCGGCGATCGGCGCGCGCGGCGGATTTGGAGCGGTCTGAAATTTCGGAATGTTTGCGCATGTGCTTTCCTTGAAAGCGCCGCGCGGCTTGAACTGATGAACGAAAAGCTGTATTCGAAGATGGCTGATGTCGTCGAAACGTTTTCCGCCCCAGTCCGCCTCGCGCGGCTGGGGTTATTGTCCGTCAGTGTCAGAGGTGCTGGTTGAGCAGCGCGGCTCCCCAAGAGCTTCCGCAGCCCAGGCGTCAAGATCGCGCGGATCGTACAAAACGATGCGCGCGCCGCGCTTATAGAATCTGGGCCCATTGCCCGTCACGGCAGCCTTTGCCAGCCACGACTTCGAGCCGAACGAATACCGCGATCGCAGGTACTGGGCCGCCGCGTCGCGTCGCAACAGTGGTTCGCGGGGTTCGAGCCGAGACGTATCTGAACCGGGCGCGAAACGGCCGATTGTGTTGGTTTCAATGAGCATCGCCGTAGGGCCTTCCGCAAAATAAGGGGTTTCGCGACAGGTTGATGCTCTATGAGGAACTAGTGGGAGTAACCCGCC
>JAYVYJ010000045.1:0-6055 GCA_043784465.1 Hyphomicrobiales bacterium | reverse complement strand
TGAGGGCGAGCTGGCGGCGGAACGTCGGGCGGAGCCGCGTCGGCGTGGTGATGTCGGAAGCGGTGAGCGTCATGGCGGCGGAGATGGCGCGAGGGCGTGGTGGATTTATGGCGCCGATGACGCTCGGCGCCTTGCCGGGGACGGGCGAGAAGTGGGCATGACCGGCGGGCGCGGGGAGGTTTCAATTCTTTATGCGGGGAGCCGCTCCCGCTTCAATCCTTCTTAACCAGCCTCATTTATCCCATAAATGCGACCCGCTCGACGAACGCTATGGACGTCGGGAGGCATGAAGCCGTCGGGCCGCGCCGGGACACCCGGCATTTTCTCGGCCATCCCTCAAGAAGTCGCACGTGCGCCATGGTCGTTGCGGGGGGCGGGGCGGCGATCCCGCAGAACGCGGCGCCGGATCGCCTCCACCGCCCTCCTTGCCGCGCCGCACCTGACAAGGACCCTCGTTTTGTCTTCCGCTTCCCAAACCATTCAGTTGACGGAAAACCTCGACATGCCGCTCGCCGCCCCGCTCGCCGAAGCCTTCGGCAAGCTCGTGGGGTCTCCGGTCGCCATCGACGCCTCGCGCGTCAACCGGCTCGGCGCCTCCTGCGTCCAGGTGATGCTGGCTGCGGCGCGAACCTGGAAGGCGAAGGGCGACGCGCTGACGCTTCTGAACCCCTCGCCGCGCTTTCTCGAAGACCTTGGGCTGCTTGGTCTGGAGGCCGGCGCCTTTCTGAACGGAGTCATCGCCCCATGAGCATGAAGATACTCACCGTCGACGATTCCCGCACCATGCGCGATATGCTGCGAATGGCCTTGAACGGGGCCGGCTACGAAGTCGTGCAGGCCGTCGACGGGCTCGATGGGCTCGACGTGCTCGACAGGGAAACCCCCGATCTCGTCATCACCGACATCAACATGCCCAAGATGGACGGATTCGGCTTCATCGAAGGGGCGCGAAGGAAGGACAAATTCCGCGTCACGCCAATCCTTGTGCTGACGACCGAAAGCGACCCCGAAAAGAAGCAACGCGCCAAGAGCGCCGGGGCCACCGGCTGGATCGTCAAGCCGTTCGATCCCGTCAAACTCGTCGACGTCATTCGTCGCGTCGCCGCTTGAAGCTTGAAGGCCGGGGGCCGCCATGGATCCGATGCAGGCGATCCGAGACACGTTCTTCCAGGAATGCGAAGAGCAACTCGGCGAACTCGAAACCGGTCTGCTTTCCATGCAGGAAGGCTCGGCCGACAATGAAACCGTCAACGCGGTTTTCCGCGCGGTCCATTCGATCAAGGGCGGGGCCGGGGCCTTCAAGCTCGACCGGCTGGTCAAGTTCGCCCATGTGTTCGAGACCACTCTCGACAAGATCCGCGTTGGCGCGATGCTGGCCTCGCTTCCCGTCATGAAGAGCATGTTGCGCGCCGCCGACGTGCTGGCCGATCTGGTGACGGTCTCGCGCGACGGGGGCGAGTTCGACGAAGCGCGCTCCAACGAGCTGATCGGTGAACTCAATGCTCATCGCGAGGAGAAGGCGGCGCCGCAGAAAGTCGAAGCGGCGGCGCCCGAGCCGGAAGAGGACGCCAATCCGTTCGCCGCGCTGGGCTGGGAACCGTTGACGATCTCCATCGAAGCCGAGATCAACGAATACGTCATCCATTTCCGCCCCAAGCCCGAACTCTACGCCAAAGGCAACGAGACGACGCGGTTGATGCGCGAGTTGTCGCGGCTGGGCGCGCTGAGCGTGCAATGCGAGATCGCCGACGTTCCCCCGCTCGCCAATCTGGAGCCCGAACAATCGTATCTGGCCTGGCGCGCGACGCTGCGTTCCGAACAGGACATCGCCGCCGTGCGGGCGGTGTTCGAATTCGTCGACGACGATTGCCTGCTCGACATCGAGAAGGTGGAGCCGGACGCCGAGGCGCTGGCGAGCGAACCGTCGGCCGTCGAAGGATTGAGCGACAGCCCGGCGTTCGTGGCGGCCTGCGACGACAAATCGGGCGAGGATTGCGCGGCGGCGGCCGGGGACGGCAAGGCGGAAAATCCGCCCCACGCGGCCCCGGCGCGCGAGACCGCCGCCAAGGCCGACAGCGCGGGAAGCACGGCGCAGAACACGATCCGCGTCGATCTCGACCGCGTGGATCGCCTCATCAATCTGGTGGGCGAACTCGTCATCAATCAGGCGATGCTGACCCAGCGCGTGCTCGAGGCGGGCGCGGTCAAGAACGCTTCCATCGCGACAGGGCTGGACGATCTCGAACATCTCACGCGCGAGATTCAGGAAAGCGTGATGGCGATCCGCGCCCAGCCGGTGCGGCCCTTGTTCCAGCGCATGAGCCGCATCGTGCGCGAAATCGCCGACGCCACCGGCAAGAACGTGCGCCTGAAGACGGAGGGGGAAGGCGCGGAGGTCGACCGGACCGTCATCGAGCGGCTCGCCGATCCGCTGACCCACATGATCCGCAACGCCGTCGATCACGGGCTTGAAAAACCCGAAGCGCGCATCGCGGCCGGCAAGCCGCCGCAGGGCGAGGTCAAACTGTCGGCCGCGCACAAGTCGGGCCGGGTCGTCATCGAGATTTCCGACGACGGACGCGGCATCGACCGGGCGCGCGTCAGGGCGACCGCCCTCAACAAGGGGCTAATCCCCGCCGATGCGGTGCTGTCGGATTCCGAAATCGACAATCTGTTGTTTCTGCCCGGTTTCTCGACGGCGGAAAAGATCACCAACATCTCCGGACGCGGCGTTGGCATGGACGTGGTCAAACGCTCGATCCAGGCGCTCGGCGGGCGCATCTCGATCGCTTCGCGGCCAGGCTTAGGCTCGACGTTCTCGATGAGCCTGCCGCTGACCCTCGCCGTGCTCGACGGCATGGTGGTGAGGGTCGCCGACCAGACGCTGGTGGTGCCGCTCAACGCCATTCTGGAGACGATGAAGCCCAAGGCCAGCGAGGTCCACGGACTGGGGCCGGATCGTCAGGTGATCGCCATCCGGGGCGGGTTCACGCCGCTGATCGACGTCGGCTACGAACTGGGCTTCCGCTACGAGCGCTCCGACCCGATGCAGGGCGTGGCGCTGCTGATCGAGACGGAGGGCGGCTATCGCTCGGCGCTCATGGTGGACTCGATCCAGGATCAGCGACAGGTCGTCATCAAGAGCCTGGAGGCGAACTATGGCCACGTGGAGGGCATCGCCGCGGCCACCATCCTGGGCGACGGACGCATCGCGCTGATCCTCGACACCGACGCCATCGTCAGCGCCTCCTCAGGCCGCAACTCCCCCTCCGACATGCTGCTAGCGGGTTAGGACCATGGTTGAGATCGTCTCCAAAACGAACGCTGCGCGCGAATACATAACTTTCCGCATCGGCGACCAATATTTCTGCATCGACATCATGTCGGTGCGGGAAATCCGCGGCTGGACGCCCGCGACGACGCTGCCGCGCGCTCCAGGTTACGTGCGCGGGGTCATCAACCTGCGCGGCGTCGTGCTGCCGATCCTGGATCTGGCCGACCGGCTTGGCTTCCCCGCCACGGAGCCGACGGCGCGCCACGTCATCATCGTCGCGCAGACGGGCAAGCATGTCGTGGGCCTGCTGGTCGACGCCGTCTCCGACATCATCAACATGCCCGCCGACAAGGTGCAGCCGACCCCGGACGTCGGTTCGGACGCGGCCCGCGCCTTCGTGCTCGGCGTCATGGCCATCGAGGACCGCATGATCAGCCTGATCGCGCTGGAGAGCGTCATGCCTACGCCCGTTGGCGAGGCGGCATGAGCGCGAGCGTCAAAAGCGCCGTCCGGACGCAAGACGCGTCCCTGATTCCGGGCGAGTTCGTGCTGACGCGCGACGACTTCCACAAGATCAGCCGGATGATCTACGCCGACGCGGGGATAAATCTCAACGAAGGCAAGGCCGCGCTCGTCTACGCCCGGCTCGCCAAACGGCTGCGTGCGCTAAAATTGCAGGCCTTTCGCGAGTATTGCGAATTGGTCGCCAGTCCGCGGGGCGAGGCGGAACGGCAGGAGATGCTCACCTCGCTGACGACCAACGTGACCAAGTTCTATCGCGAACCGCATCATTTCGAGCATCTCAAGACGCATGTGCTTGGGCCCGCGAAGGCGGAGCGGCGCGGCCGGCTGCGGCTGTGGTCGGCGGCGTGCTCGACGGGGCAGGAGCCCTATTCGTTGGCGATGACGCTGCTGTCATGCTGGCCCGCGGCGGCCAGCGAGGACGTAAAGATCCTCGCCACCGACATCGACCGCAACGTCATCGCCACCGCCGAGGCGGGCGTCTACGACGAGGCGCAGATGGAAGGCGTCGCGCCGGATTCGCGGCGCAGGTTTTTCGAGCCGGCGGAAGAGGGGCGCTTCCGCGTCGTCGAGGCTTTGCGCCGCCTTGTGAGCTTCCGCCGGCTCAACCTACTGGAGGACTGGCCGATGCAGGGGCAGTTCTCGGCGATCTTTTGCCGCAACGTCGTGATCTATTTCGACGAGCCGACGCAACAGGCCCTGTGGCAAAAATTTACGCCGCGCCTTTCGCCCGGCGGGGCGCTTTACATCGGCCATTCCGAGCGCGTCACCGGCCCGGCGACGGCCAAGCTGCGCGCCGACGGCGTCTCCACCTACAGGCTGGCCGGAGGGCGCGAGACATGAAGCGGGTCCGCGTGCTCGTAGTCGACGACAGCCCTACGATGCGCGCGCGCATCCGCGCGGTGCTGGCCGCCGACCGCGCCATCGAGGTGGTTGGCGAAGCGCGCGATCCGCTGGAGGCGCGCGACGCGATCAAGGCGCTGAGTCCCGACGTCATGACGCTCGACGTCGAAATGCCGAAGATGAGCGGCCTGGAGTTTTTGGAAAGAGTTATGCGGTTGCGCCCGCTCCCGGTCATCATGGTGTCGTCGCTGACGGAGGCGGGCGGTTCGGTGACCATCGAGGCGCTGGAGATCGGCGCTTTCGATTGCGTGGCCAAGCCCAACATTCATCACCCCGACACGTTCGCCACGCTGGCCGAAAAGGTGAAGGCGGCGGCAGGCGCGAAAATGAGCGCGCGCGAGGCGAGCGCGCGGCGGCCCGAGACGCGCGGGCAGAGCGCCCCGGTCGCGTTGAACGTCAAGGCGACGGCTGGCCCGCTCAAAGGCAAGCTGGTCGTCATCGGCGCCTCTACGGGCGGGGTCGAGGCGCTGGCGACCTTGCTCTCGCAATTTCCCAAGGATTGCGCGCCTACCCTGGTGACGATCCATCTGCCAACCCCGTTCACGCGCAATTTCGCCAACAGGCTCGACCGCATCTGCGCGCCGCGCGTCCATGAGGCGACCAACGGCGCGCCGATCCAGCCGGGCAACATCTATGTCGCGCCCGGCACGCACACCCATCTGGAAGTCTCGCGCGCCGACCAGATGCGCTGCGTGCTGCGCGACGCGGATTTGATGAACGGCCATCGCCCTTCGGTCGACGCGCTGTTTCATTCGGCGGCGCGCAACATCGGATCCAAGGCGGTTGGGGTGATCCTGACGGGAATGGGGTCGGACGGGTCGCAAGGTCTGTTGGCGATGCGCAAGGCGGGCGCCCGGACGATTGGCCAGAACGAGGCGACTTGCGTGGTCTACGGGATGCCGAAGGTCGCGCACCAGATCGGCGCTGTTGAAAAGCAGGCGCCGTTGCACGCGATCGCGGCGGAAATCGCCGCGCTCACCACTCGAAACAGGGACTGACGGTCATGGCCGCCGCGAAGCAACTGGACGTGCTGATCGTCGACGACACTTCCGTCAGCCGGATGCTGATGACCGAGTCGCTTCAGGAAATCGGTATCACCAACATCGCGCTGGCCAAGGACGGCGCGGAGGCGTTCGCCCAGCTCAAGCAGAAGCCGGTGCATCTGATCATCTCCGATCAGTACATGCCCAATCTCGACGGGCTCGGCTTGCTCAAGGCGGTGAGGACACACCCGCCCACGGCGAAAGTCGGCTTCATCCTGGTGACGGGCAGCCCCGAGAAATCGCTCGTCGACAGAGGGCGTCAGATGGGGCTCAACAATTTCATCGCCAAACCCTTCACCACCAAGGCGATCCG
>JAYVYJ010000044.1:0-24834 GCA_043784465.1 Hyphomicrobiales bacterium | reverse complement strand
TGCAAAATGCGGGCTGAAGGCCTATTTCCCGGTTCGTTCATCGCCGCCAAGCAAATGAACTTCACCGGAGCCCGGCCCTCGCTAGCCTGCGAGGGCGGGTCTCCAAGACGGTGGGTCATCAGGCCGCTTTCGCCTCCGCATGGAGATCCGGTGTAGCGGTCTTCAAATTTCGCTTGAGCAGCGCCTCGCCGTCCTCTTTTAGGATCAGTGTTTTGTTTCCAATCTTGACGATTGGAAGCGACCCGTTGCCGATGCACTCGTAGACCTTGGTCCTACCAATCCTGGACCAGTCGCAAAATTCGTTGATGGTCGAAGCGCCGCGTTCGCTCATGTGGTTCCTCATTCATCCGCAACCCTGCGGACGAACAAGCGCTACTCCAACAGGCGGAACCGATACACAGGGTGAGGCGTGGTAGCTTAAATTGCATTTTGTTGCATTTTTTCAGCTATTTAGGTTTGCGGATTGCCGGATGGCCCTGATGTAGCCCGAAATCTCCCTCGGCTTAATTCGCGCTGCCGACTCTTTTGCCAAACAGTAGAGTACTGCAAGCCCAGGCGGATTCATTTTGTAGAGGTCCCACGAACCGTTCGCGCACGTTTCTGTTGGATCGCCGCCACGAATCGGGGCGCCCGCCAACTCGTCGAGGATCGGCAAGGCGGTCAGCACGACATCCTTGCCCGTCAGGCGTTCTGCGGCAGGTTGCGGCAGTTTGCGAGACCTTCGCAGCCAATCCCGACGGATTGCGCTGGCGATGCGAACAGCGGCCGGGGCGCGCCGGAGGTCTCTGCCTGCTAAATTGTTTGAAGGCGTTCGTCCGCGAGCTTTGCCGCGTACGATGTCGAACGCTTTCTTCTCGAACGGGTGAAGATTGGCAATCGTGATTGCCATTGCTGCGTTGATGGCGTCGGCCTGACGTTTGCCACCAATCAACCTCTCAGACGTCTCGCGCACGATCAGGGCCAGCCAATCGTCGTTGTCTTCAAAAGGGTGATATTGTTGATTTTTGATAAAAACGGCAACCTCTCGGCAATGGCCTTTCCGCTTCAGGTTCCATTTCGCCGCAAGTGCCGCCTTCCGAGAATGAATTTCAGATAGTATTTCCGCAAAGGCCAACACAGCTTGAGTGTCGGCCTTGCCCGCAGTTCTGGCGATTTCCTGCAAGCGAGTCAGCATCGCCCGATTGACCTCGGTATCTGTGACCCTGGCAAGCCAACGTTCCATAGGCCAAGTAGCCGGAAGGCCCTTCGGGGGGATCACGCTTTCTTCCGCAGCACGATGACATTGTCCGAGAGGGAAGCACCGCAATGCAGTGCCCAGGCGTTCATGAGCCCGCGTCGTAGTTCCATAACGTCCGTCCGTCGATAGGCGCGCTCAACCTTGGAGCCCACCTTGTGTCCCATCGCCTGCTCGACGACCGCGTGAGGGACCGTTGCGACTTCCTCGGCCCAAGTGCGAAAGGTAGCGCGGAAGCCGTGCGCGGTGATCGGCCGACCGTCTTCGTCCAGCCATTTCCGTTCGCCGGAATTCATTCGCTTTAGGAGCGTCAAGAACGCCATATTCGAGAATGGCGTCTTCGGCTTTTGCCCAGGAAAGACGAATTCCGAGATCTTGGCTTTCGCCATCTCTGCAATAATCTCGACAGCGCGCGGCGCTAATGGGACGCGGAAGGGTTCTGTTCGATGTTCGCGGTCCTTGAGGCTCGAAAGCGGGACCGTCCATACCGCCTTGTCCATGTCGATCTCGGCCCATCGCGCTTGCAAGACGGCGTTCGTGCGCACGTTCGTCAGAATCAGAAATTCCAGCGCGCGGGCTGAGGTGGCGTCGCGGGTCCGAAGATCGGCGATAAAGTCGGGCAACGCGGCGTAGGGGAGGGAAGGATGATGGCCCCGGCTCAACTCCTTCGGCGTCTCAAAGCCCATCGCTTTCAAGTCGGGCCAGTTCGCCGGGTTGCGCGCCATTTCCACGCCGTGCTGATCGCGAAGCACGATACGGGCACGCTCGAAGACGCTGCGGATAGCTGGATAGAGCTTGCGGGCGACCTCAGGTTTGGAGCGCCAAACGGGCGCCAAAGTAGAGGCGACCTCGATGGTAGTGATTTCGTGCGCGGGCCGGTGGAGCAGGGGGCCCGAGTAGACTTCGCCAAGGTGGCGTTCCCATTGATAGCGGACTTTGGCGTTGGTCGACTTCGCTCTGGCGTCGGCGATGACGAGAGCCGCGACCTGGGCGAATGTCGGAACGGGTTTCGCGGCGCGCTCAGCAGCCTTTCTAGCGGCGATGGGGTCTTGCCCGGCGGCGAGGGCGCGACGATCCTCGGCGGCCTTTGCGCGGGCGTCCTTGAGGCTCACGTGTGGATAGGAGCCGAGACCCTTGTCGCGGCGCTTGCCGGCCGCTTGGTAGCGCAGAACCCATTTCTTCGCCCCGCTAGCGCTGACAACCAGCATGAGCCCGTCACCGTCGCCATGCCTTCCCGGCTTTGCGGCCTTTATCGCCAGTTCGGTAAGGCGCGCCATCTTTAGTCCCACATTTGGTCCCACACATTGGAGCGGATCGTGACACACAGCGGCGGACAAAGGAATACAGAAAGTCCGCGCTTACCCTGGTTTTCCGGGGCCTGCGCAACGCCGACGAACGCCTGCGGCCTTAGTTTTGGTGCCCTCTTGCGGCACCATGGCTTTCAAAAATCAGAGAAGGTCCGAGACCCGCGGACTTTCGCCAGATTGTCGCCCGGGGTCGGGTTTATCGTCGATTCTGTGGGCGATGGCTTCGAAAGCCCAGCTGTTCAAACCAAACTTTGGGCCGATCAGGAGGCGCGGAAAAGCGGCTCGGCGTTGGGAAATTTGGCCTCACGTTCCAGGTTTGGCCGCCACCTGCCAAATGAAAAGAAGCGCGGCAGAAACCCGGAGAGGCAGGCAGCGCTCACGAAAGCGACGCCTTCATCGCGCGCGCCGCAAAGCAATCCCAGCAAGGTGTCGTCGCGATATGACCGCCGTCATTTCCAAGCGAAGCGATCCAGCGGCGTCCAGCCTTATAAATTTCCAGATGTGGCGGGCGCTTCGTGAAAAACTTCCAACCCAGGCGCCGCGGCGGGACAGCTTCGCTTCGCTCGACATGCCGAACCGCTGGCGGCGTTGCACAATCCAAATTGGAGCGCGAAAAAGCGCTGGAGTGCACCTTCTTGCCTCGGATAGCTTGGTCCGTCCGCGGTTGAAACCGGCGCCAGGGTCCCCGCGTCACGAACGGGTAGGTGACCGGGGCAAATCAAGCTTGGTCATTCGGAGCGATAAGTGGAATTTTCGGATATCGTTTCCTTCGAAGCGGCGCTCGAATCTTGCACGACAAACGCCGAGATCGGCGATGCGCTCGAAAATGCGATCGCCGCGTATGGGTTCAGCGCGTCGGCCTGCGGCGCCTTCCTCCCTTCGCGCGAAGGGGCGCGGCCGATTTTTTATTTTCAAAATTGGCCAAGCGCCTGGCTCGAACGATACAGCGACGACAACTCGGTGAATCACGATTTTGGTGTTGCGGAAGCGCGCCGGCGTTTTGCGCCTTTCGACTGGCTGGAAGTAAAATCTCAACGCCAGCTCTCCGTATCGGAACGCAAGTTGTGGGGCGCTTTTCTGGAGTTTGGCTGGCGCAACGGCCTGTCGTTTCCGTTCCACGGGCCGGGCGGATATTTCGGGCTGGTGACGATGGCGGGACGCGAGGAGCGTTTTACGGCGATGACGCGCATCGTGATGTCTAACGTCGCGATGCTGGCGCATCAGCGCTGCCGCCGCATTCACGGCGATCCGGACTTGCTGGAAACGGCCGCCCGGCTGTCGTCGCGCGAACTGGAGTGCATCCGCTGGGTGGCGGCGGGACGTTCGGACGTCGAAATTGCAGCCACGCTCCAGATCGGCGGGGCCACCGTGAAGGATTACATCGACACGCTGCGCAAAAAGATCGGCGCTCGAAGCCGGGCTCAGGCGGTCGCCATTGTCATGGGCGCGGGCCTCATCTGAACGCTGGGTAACGTTAACGGCGGACGACCGATCGAACCGTCGCCCTTTTTCAAAATCCCCCCCGAAAGGGGGGGTGACGCAGCTGTGCGTTCCCGTCAGGATGGTTGACAAAATTTAAACGTGTCGGCGCACGGCGAGCTAGGCTCGCGCTCACAGAGCAACCCGGGGTTGGATGTTATGAACAAGCCACCGGTGTTTCGGCCGCATTCGCCCGCCGACGTTTCCCTTTACATCGAAGACAAAAAACCGCGACGCGGGATCTCTTGCGAAGACGATTACAGCGGATTCGGTCGGCTCGCGTTTACCGATCCCGACGCCGGCGACACGCACCGCGTCTCGGTCGCCTTCAAGCCGAGGAGCGGCGCGTCTTCGCCCCTTGGCGCGCTCTCCGCCAGGGTGCGGCGCGACGGGGCGCACGGACGCGTGGGCTGGCGTTTTTCAATCGACCGCGACGCCGTCGCCTTTCTGGGCGCGGGCGAGACCTATTCCGAGATTTTCACCATCTCACTTGCCGACAGCGCCGGAAACATCGCCCGGCAGGACGTCGCCGTCACCCTCATCGGCGCCAACGACGCCCCGCGCATATTCTGGCGGGCCGGCGACGTCTTCGAGCGGCGGCTTACGGAAACGTCAGGGTCTCCTTCGCCGGGCGCCTTGCTTTCTGCGGGCGGCGCGTTCCATTTTCTCGATCCCGACAAGATGGATCTCCATGTCGTGTCGGCGACCTTCGACGCGCATGACAGTTCCGGCCACAGGCCGCTCGGCGCCCTGACGCTGAGCCAGCCCAGCGACGGCGCTTTTGGCGGAACCGTCGCCTGGGCCTATCGCGTCGACGCCGCCAGGATAGAGTTTCTCGGACAGGGCGCGGTCTATACCGAAACTTTCACGGTCAGGATCGCCGACGCCGGCGGCGCGACGGTCCGGCGGGATGTGACGGTGCACATCGTTGGGACCAACGATGCGCCCGTACTGGTCCATCCCCTCGCCGATCAGACGGCGACGCCGGGCCATTCCTTCCGTTACAGATTGCCGGCGGGCAGCTTCGCCGACATCGACGCCGGCGACCGGCTCACGTTGAGCGCCGTGCTCGCCAGCGGCGCGCCGTTGCCGAGTTGGCTGCATTTCGATGCGCGCACCGGGGTTTTTACCGGCACGCCGCCCGCGGGCGCCGCCGGCTTTCTTGACGTTCGCGTAACGGCGAAAGACGCGCATCGCGCGGCCGCCAACGATATTTTCCGCATCAAATTTCCGGGCGCGGCGAATATGCCGGCGACGATAGGCGTGCCTCCCGTCTCGAACGTCAGGGAAGACGTCGCCGTCGATCCCCAGGGCAAGCTGATCGCCGCCGGAATGTTGCCGGTCAGCGACCCCGACGCCGGTCAGGCGGCGTTCCAGACCGCTGTCGCGCCGGTGGGATCGCCGCTGGGCGCGCTGACGCTCGCCGTCGATGGGGCCTATGTCTATTCGGTCGATAATTCCGCCGTTCAGTATCTGGGCGCGGGTCAGGCGCAGATCGACCGCTTCACCGTCAAATCCCTCGACGGGACGACCAAAATCATCGCGTTCACGATCCGGGGCGCGAACGATCGGGCGGTCATTGGCGATCCCTCCGTCGCGAGCGTGACCGAAGACGTAAGCGTCGATCTCAACGGCGAACTGGTCGCCGCCGGAACGCTGTCGGTCAGCGACCCGGACGCGGGCCAGGCTTCGTTCCTGAGCGCTGTCGCGCCGGTGGGAACCGCCCTCGGCGCGCTGACGCTCGCGGCCAACGGCGCCTATGTCTATTCGGTCGCCAACGCCTCGGTCCAATATCTGAACGCTGGTCAGACAAAGATCGACCGATTCATTGTCAAATCCCTCGACGGGACGGCCAAGATCATCGCGTTCACGGTTCATGGCGCCGACGAACCCACGCTGGCCCTGACGATAGACGCCATCGCCGGGGACGATTTGCTGTCTTTCCCGGAAGGGCATGCGGCCGCGGGCGTTATCTTGACCGGCGCCGTTTCCGGACTGGCGCCGGGCTCCACGCTGACGGTTCGACT
Organism: Hyphomicrobiales bacterium; assembly: GCA_043784465.1. Taxonomy (GTDB): domain Bacteria; phylum Pseudomonadota; class Alphaproteobacteria; order Rhizobiales; family Beijerinckiaceae; genus Roseiarcus. The sequence continues at coordinate 18,787 of JAYVYJ010000044.1, read as the reverse complement.
TGACGACGGCGGTTTCAGTCAAACCTATTTCGCGACCCTTTCGGCGAACGGGGCGAGTTGGTCGGCGACGATCCCGCGAGCCGACGCTTCGGGCCTGGCGAACGGGGCCGGCGTCGTTTCGATCTTTGCCAGCGACGCTCTCGGCCACACGTCGGCGCCGGTTCAACGTGGCTTCGCAGTCAACGAAACCAGCGCCCCGGTCTTTGGGCTGGCGACGTCCGATGCGGTCGGCGCGAACGCCACGAAATCAGCGGCCGTCACTCTGGTCGGGCATACCGATCCCGGCGACGCGGTTACGCTGCTCTCGACCGGCGCGACCACGATCGCCAGTACGGACGGGAGCTTCTCTTTCAGCCAGGTGGCGCTGCCGCTGGGAGACGCCGACATCGTCCTTCAGGCGAGCAACGCCTCGGGCGTCGCCGCCTCAAGCCTCACCGTGCATCGCCTGCCGCCCGACGTCACGCCGGACATGGCGATCCAGTGGAACCGCATCGCGCAGCAGGCCATCGCCTCCGACGCGTCCAACGCTGAATTCGCGTCGCGCGCGCTGACCATAGAAAGCCTGGCGGTCTACGACGCCGTTAACGCGATCAACGGCCGCGCGGGCTATCTCACCCGCCACGCTGCGCCCGCCGGGGCCGATGCGCGGACGGCGGCGGCGCAGGCCGCGCATGACGCGCTCGCGGCGCTTTATCCCGCGCAACGCTTAGCCTTCGACGCGCTGCTGGCCCAGTCGCTCGCCCCCCTTCCGGACGGGCAGGGGAAGATCGACGGCGTCGCGCTGGGTTCCACCATCGCGGCGGAAATCCTCACGCTGCGCGCCCGCGACGGCTGGAACGCTTTCGTCATCGACGACGGAAGTCCGAAGCCGGGAAAATGGCGCCCGACCGGTCCAGCCTTCATGCCGGCGCAGAACCCGCAATGGGGCGCCGTGACGCCTTTCGCGCTGGTCAGCGCCGACCAGTTCGCCCCCGCCGCGCCGCCCGACGTCTCAAGTCAGGCGTATGCCGACGCCGTCAACGAGGTGAAGGCGCTGGGCGCGTCCAACAGCGCGACTCGCACCGCCGATCAGACGATTATCGCGAAATTCTGGAACGACGGCGTCGGCACCTACACGCCGCCGGGACAATGGAACTCCATCGCGGATCAGACCGCTCTGGCCGCAGGCGGGAGCCTCAGCGCCAATGCGCGGTTGCTCGCCGAACTCAACGTGGCGGAGGCCGACGCGGCGATTGCGGCCTGGAGCGCCAAATTCACTTATGACGTCTGGCGCCCGATCAGCGCCATTCAATTCGCGGATCAGGCGCCCAATACGGGCGTGCAGCCCGACGCCAATTGGGCCCCGCTCGTCAACACGCCGAATTTTCCAAGCTATGTCTCCGGCCATTCCACCTTCAGCGCGGCGGCGGCGGAAATCCTCGCCAGCTTTTTCGGCGCCGATTTCAGCTTCAGCTACACGGACCCCGCGCTGGGTTCGCTGGCCGGCGTCACGCGAAGCTTCACCAGCTTTTGGCAGGCGGCGCAGGAAGCCGGCCAGAGCCGCGTCTACGCCGGCATCCATTACAGTTTCGACAATGTCGCCGGCCTCGCGCTGGGACGGCAGGTGGGCGACTGGACGCTGGGCGCCTTCGACGCCTCGGTCGATTTTGTCCCCCCGACGATCGTGATCGACGGCGCCAGCGGGGGCGTCGGCGCCGTTGCGCCCATCGTCACCGGCCATGTGATCGACGCGCTCTCCGGCGTCGCGCATTTGCTCGCGTGGTATGACGACCAGCCTGCGCAGGCGGTGAACTTCGACGCCGCGACGGGCGCTTTCTCATTTGCGCCCGTTGTGGGGGCTGACGGCGTCCATTCCGTCCGCTTCACCGCCGTCGACGCGACGGGTTACAGCACCCTTTCCTCCGCGTTCGGTTTCACGGTGGATACGTTAGCCCCTGTCGTCGCGCTCGCAGGAACCAGCGTCCATTCCGCCGACACGCTGGCGCCGGGCGCGCGCCTGACGGGCGGCGCCGTGGACGCCGGGTCGGCGCTCACCGCCTTGTCTTACGCCTTCGACGGCGGTGCGGCGCTTCCGCTGGCGTTCAATTCCGCTGGCGCTTTCGACGCCGCGCTGAGTTACGGCGCGCTGTCCGTCGGCGCCCATACTCTCACGATCACCGCGCGCGACAGCGCGGGCAATGTCGGTACGCAGACATTGAACCTGACGGTCGCGACGCCCCCGCCGCTGACGCTGACCGGCGTTTCGCCCGCCGACATGGCGATGGAGGTCGGCGTCACGTTCCGACCGCGCGTCGCCTTCTCGCGCGCCGTCGATGTCGCGACGCTGACGAACGACGCGATCTTCGTGACAGATTCCTCCGGCGCGCGCGTCGCGGCGACCCTGAAGCCGTTCGCCGACGGCACGGGGGCGTGGCTGCTATTCCCGCAAGCCCTGCCCGGCGCCTCCGGCCTCACGCTGCATGTCGATGGCTCGAAGATCGCCGACGCTCAGGGCGTCCATCTGGACGCGGCAGGCGCGGGCGTCGCGGGGAGCACGTTCAGCGAAAGCTTCACGACCGTCTCCACCACCATCGTGCCCGGCACGAGCCTCAGTGGGCAAGTCGTGGACCCCGGCCCCGATCTCACGCCCATGACGCCCGACGACGTGAAAGCCGGGCCGCTCGGGCTCAACGATTTCGCGCATGACACGTGGAAACTGCCGATCGTCCATGCGCGCGTCTATGTGCTGGGCCATGAGGACAAGGCGGTGTTCACGGATGCGGACGGCCGCTTCTTGCTGACCGACGCGCCCACCGGCGACGTGAAGGTCGAGTTTGACGGCACGACCGCCACCAACGCGCCGCCCGGCTTCTATTTTCCGGTCATGGTGATGGACGTCAACGCCCAGCCCGGGATCGACAACACGATCATGGGCGGCATGGGCTCGACGGCCGCGCAAAACGCCAACGCCGCCAATCCCGCCGTCTACCTGCCCCGGCTGGAGACCGCGATCCTCACGCCGCTCAGCTCGACGCAAACCACAATCATCACCGCGCCGCTCTCCTCGACCGGCTCCAGCGGGCTGAACCTGACGCCGGAACAGGCGAGCGAAATCAAGCTCGTCGTGCAGCCGGGAAGCCTTGTCGACGAGAATGGCGCTCCGGTGCTGAACGCGCAGGTCGGTCTCGCGACCGTGCCTTCCGCGCTGGTGATGGACATGCTGCCGCCCGGCGTGTTGCAGCACTCGTTCGACATCACCATTCAGGCGCCGGGCGGGGCGGTGTTCACTACGCCCGCGCAATTGACGCTGCCCAACGTGGAGGGTCTGGCGCCGGGCGCCAAGACGTACGTGCTCTCTTTCGACCACACGACCGGGCGCCTCGTGATCGACGGCACGGCGACGGTTTCGGCCGACGGGAAAACCGTCGTCACCGATCCCGGCAGCGGCATCATACAGCCGGGCTGGCACGACATCGTCGAGGGGACGGAGGGCGACGGCGAAGTCCGCGTTCTGTGCGGCCAGCCGCCGGCGAACGCGCCAGCCCCCTCGGTGGGCGATTACGTCGACGCCACCACCAACCTCGTCGGCCATCTCGACACGGCCAACAACCTGTTCGGCGCGGCGACCGGGGCGAAGGCGCCCATCGGCCCCCTCGCCGCCGTGAGTTCCCTGGTCGCCGACAAGCGCTCCATCGACGCTGATTTCGACGAGTTGCTGAAGGACGACGGCGCGCAGACCAGCGGCTTTGGGCCGGTCGACACGTCCTATCGCCTCATCATGGGCTTCAAGCTCGCCGGCGACATCGCCAAGACCTCGGTGGATTCGTTCGGCGCCATCGTTGGCAATCTACCCTTCTTCAAGGGTACGTCGATGGCGAAGGCCGCCGACGGGTTGAGCCTCAGCATCTCGGTCGCCGACAATTTCGGCCAGTGGACCGCCAACGGCACGATTTTCCAGCCCGTGAACGATCTCGAACAAAAGCTCACGGATTCCGAAAACGCGATGAAGCCGACGGTCGCCTGGAAGCCGCCGCCGGTCTTCAAGCTGCCCATCGCCATCGCCCATCTTAACGCGACCATCGCCCAGGTGGTGCTGAACGACCAGCAGCGCTCCGCTGGACTTTCCGGCATGAGCGCCGCGCTGGGCGCGATCCGCGGCGCCATCGCCGGCTGGAACAACTCGCTGCCGCTGGGAGGCGTCGACTTTCCCACCGCCAAGGCGCTTAAGGCCAGCATCGGCGCCGCGATGGACGCCCTCTCCGCCGGCGCGGGGACCGTCGCCCAGCTTCCCAGCGAGCAGGACGATGTGGAGGCCGTGCTCAAGGACCTCCAGTCCATGTACGACGCCTATGCCGAAGACACCGGCATGAAACTCACCAACATGGCGCTCAACGCCGACGGGGGCGTCACGCCGATAAAGATCGAACAAACTCCAGAGCAGGAAATTCCCCAAACGCTCTACGCGGCCATCAAGAACCTGACCAACGGGGACGTGCAGCGTACCCAGTTCGCCGCAGACCAAGGTTTGAGCTATTTCCTCGCCGCCGACACCTGGTACCGCATTTCGGTCTACGACCCCGTCACCAAAGAGGCGGGCGACGTCGTTTTCAAAAGCGGCGCCAGCGGGGCGCCGACGCATATTCCCGACATCATGCTGCATACGGACGACAGCGCCGCCTATTCGAACGGGCTGACCCTGTTCGCCAGCTACGTCGTCGGCGTGATCCCCGACATTCCGACCGCGGCCACTGCGCCGCCGAACCGTCCCGACAATCTGGTTCCCGGCGTCACCGACCAGCAGGCGCTGACGCAAGCGCTTGTCGGTTCCGCGCGCTCGGCGCTGGCCACGGGCATAGTGGCTTCCGCGCTTTTGCGGGGCGAGGCCGATGCGGTCACGCTCGCCACGTCGGGAACGAACGGCGGAAGGACGCTCGCTTATGTCGCCACCGGGTCCTATGGGCTCGCCGTGGTCGACGTTTCGAACGCGCGCAATCCCGTGACGCTGAGCCAGCTTCAGTTGAACGGCGGCGGCGCCGTGGGCGTGGCGGTCGACGCCGCGCTGGGAATAGCGGCGGTGGCGCAGGGCGCCGGCGGCGTCAGCTTGATCGACGTTTCCGATCCGCTCAACCCTCGGCTGTTGCGCACTCTCGCCAGCGCGACGGCGCCCGACGTGGCGATTCGCGACGGGCGTCTGTTCACGCTCAACAACAACGGGCAGATGCAGACCTACGACCTCGCCACCGGCAATATATTGCAGGCGGAACTGACGGGGTTCGGCGCCCTGGCCGCGCTGACGCTCGACGGCTCGACGCTTTACACCCTCAACACAGCGGGAACGCTGGCGACCTGGGACGTTTCGTCCGGCACGGCGACTTATCTCGGGCAGATCAATCTGCTCTATGCCTTCAACCCGGCGCTGATCTCCACCTTCGGCAATCATGTCTACGCCGCCGACGGCATCGTTTACATCGGTTCGGGCGGCAATGCGTCGAGCGACGTCGGCGGTTATCTCACCATCAACGCGTCCGATCCGACGAACCCGCTGTTGATCGCCGGTTACGGCGGCGGGCTCGGCCTTGCGGGCGCCGCCATCGCCCTCAACGGCTCCGGCCTTGGCGTCGGGGTGCAGCATATCCAGGACTCCACGCAGCCCGGCAATCGCGGCGACGTGCTCGACGTTTTCAACACCGCCGACCTCTCCAATACGCACGCCTTCGTCACGCGATTCCGCCTGCCTGGCGCGCCCGGAGACGTCGAGATCGCCAACGGACAGGCCTATGTCGCGGACGGCGCGGCGGGACTTCAGATCGTGTCCTACAAGGCGCTCGATACGGCGGGCGTCGCGCCCACGGTCGCCATCGTCCGGTTGCCCGCCACCATCGATCCGCAGGCGCCGGGGCTGGAACTTTACGAAGGTCAGCCTTTCGCGCTGGGCGTCAGCGTGACGGACGACGTGCAGGTCGCGCGCGTCGAACTGCTTGTCAATGGCCGGGTGGTCAAAACCGATCTCTCCTATCCCTGGACGCTGAGCGGCGTTCTGCCCTCGATTCTCGCCAACGGATCCCCCACGGTGACATTGAGCGTGCGCGCGACGGACACCGGCGGCAATGTCGCGGTGTCGGCCCCCGTCCTGGTGACGCTGGCGCCCAATCCGGCGGCCTTCACGCTCACCAGCGTCACCCCGGCGGACGGGACGCAGGTGCAACTTGGCCAGCATGTCATCGCGCTGAGCTTCTCGCGCTCCGTCGATCCGGCGACGATCTCGGCGGCGGATTTCACGCTGACCAACGGTCTCGGCGCGACCCTTGCGCCGCAGAGCATCGCCGTGCAGGGCGACGGCCGGCGCGTGACGCTGATTTATGACGCCGCCGCGTTGGCGGTCGGGGCTTATGCTCTCGATATCGACGCGGCGGCGATCAAGGACAATGTCGGCGTCGCGCTCGGCGCGAGCGTCTTTCATTCCGCTTTCACGGTCAGCGGCGCTTTCACCACCAGTTGGACCTCGCTCATCGACGGCGATTGGCTCGTGGCCGAGAACTGGAGCGGCGGCGCGCTTCCCGGCGGCGCCGACAATGTGCTGATGAGCATAACGGGCGGCACGACCGCGACTTTCCGCTATCCCTATTCGCCCGGAGCGCCTGCCTATGGCGTCGGCAACCTCACGGTCGGCGGCCTCGGCGCGCTTGCGATTTCGCCTTATCGGCTCCTCAACGGCTTCGGACAGTTTGTCGCCAACAACAGCACGCTGAGCGTCGCGCAGGACGTCGTCAACTCGGGGCGTATCGTTGTTGCGGGCGGCGAGCTCGCCGTCGGCGCGACGCTGCACAATTCCGGCCTCATCACCATAGATGGCGTGAACGACAGTGGCGTGGGCGCGTCGCTCGGGTTTTCCAACGGCGCCACGGGGCTGATCGAGGACGGGGGGCGGATCAAACTCGTAGGCCAAACCGCGTTCTCGCAAGTCTATTCAAACAAGGATTCGCTGCGGATAGACCCTTCGCTAGGCCTGAGCACGGTCGAGAACGTCGATAACGTCATTTCTGGCGCGGGCCGCATCGGCGGCAACGTCTTTTCGCTGGACTACGACCCTGTGCGCCAGCGGTTGAGCAGCCCGACCATGTTCATCAACGACGCTGCGGGCGTCATTCACGCCGATGGCCAGGATTACATCCTCATCAACTCCGGCACGCTCAAGAATCATGGGTTGATCGAAGCGACCGGCGGCGCGAATGTCGACGTGACGTTCTCCTTCGGCTTCCGGTTCAGCCAGCTTCTAGCGACCTCCAGTCTGGTGACAGACAGCGACGGCGTATTTCTCGCCGACGGCGCCAATTCGGGAATTAACTTTGTCGGGGCTTATCTCGATGGCGGCACATACCAGAGCAAGAACGGCGGAACGATCGCTTTTGAAAAGGGCTTCGTGCTCGATTCTCATGCGAGAAGCCCGGTTGTTCTCGATGGAACGACAAGCGCGGTGCGGCTGATCGGGGCCGACGCGAACACGCTCGGAAATGTCTTCGTTGGCGACGAAACGCAGGCGAAGGGCGCGATCTTCAACCATTCGCGCATCTACCTGCCCAACACCGGCACGGTGAACGCGCAGGGCGACTTCGTTCTCAACAATTCGGGTTATCTGGGTCTGGCCGGCGACATGACGCTGACGGGGAAGGGCGAAATCCAGATCGCCCGCGCCGGCGACGCCTTCCGCCACAATCTCGACGTCGGCATCGTCGCCGATACGTCATCGGGCGGCATGACGTTCGACAATGTCGATAATTTCATTCACGGCAAGGGCGTGATTGGTTCGTCGAGCCGAATCTTCAATCCCGCATTCGGCCTGGCGACCGCCCGCTTCACGTTGAAAAATGGGGCGCAGGGCCGCATCGTCGCCGATGCCCAGCTCACCGCCGGCGACGATGCCAACGCCTCGCGGCTCGATCTCGTCAATCTCGACATCGTCAATCGCGGGCGGATCGAGGCGACCGGTAGCGGCGGCCTGTTGATCAGCAACGCGACCATCGACAATACCGGCGGAGTCATCGCCGCCGACACGTTGCTCGCCAACTATGCGATTCTGGACGCTTCATCGGTCAGCGGCGGCGTCGTCGCGGCGGATGGCGGCACGATGGTCGTCCAGGGCTCTGCGGTCGTCGGCGCGATGTATCAGGCGAGCCAGGGCGGCTCGTTTCAATTTTATGGAGTCAACGACGCGTCCACCGATATATTCCAATCGTCGAACGGCGTGAACTATATTGTCCTCACCGAGAACGCTTCTTTGACGGCGACGGACGCGATCTACGGCTTGTTCGAGATCGACCTCTACAAGAATACGAGCCTCACGGTGAACGACCGTGTCGATGCGGGCGCGACAATCGCCTTCAAGGCCGACAACGCAACGGCCGTCCTTGACGTGGGCCCGACGCCGGGCTTCGTGTTGCAGGACTTTCACGCGACCGACACCATCGACCTCCTCAACTTTGACGCCGCCAGCGCTGTCGTCGACGGGCTGATCGGCGACGATCTGGCGCCGCAGATCGACGTCACCGACGCGCTCGGCCATAAGGTCCACCTTGATTTCGTCTACAACGCCGCGAGCGGCTTGATCTCCGATCAGGGCAACGTGTTCTTCTCGCTCGGCGACGACGGCCATGGTGGCGTGTTGCTGACCAACAATGTCGGCGCTGGCGGCGGCGGACTTACGCCTGGCGAAATCGTCAACGGCGCCACGATCTCCATCGGCCCAGGATTGCAGCCCGATATCCTCATCAATCAGGACACGCGGCTGCGGGGTGGCGGCAGGATTTCGCTTCAGGGCGGCGCGATCCTTACCGACGGCAGCGTGCCGTCAAATACGCCCGTGACGTTTTTCAACCACGACAACACCATCTACACCGGCCCCGGAATGAGCGGGACGATCGGCGACGCCAGCCTGTTGCTGGACAACGAAGGCGCGCTTGGTCTGGCGGGCGACCGTTCGGTGATTCTGTCGGGCGGCGACATCGTCATCGCCGCCGCCGGCACGCGCAACGAGGGCGACATCACCGCCGTCGCAGGCGGCACGATCCATGTCTTCAACGACATCGACAATTTCTTCGGACAGGGCAGTATTTCAGCGCAATCCGGCGGGTCGATCAAAATCGACGGACAGCTACATGGCGACAGCCAGAACAACACGATTTTGGCCGGTAGCCGCATCGAGGCGGGCCTAGTGCAGGATGGGCGCATGAACTTCCTCGGCGACAACGCCGTCTTCGTCATCGACAGCATCACGACGCCCGGCTTTTCCGGTGGAACCATGTCCGGGTTCTTTGCGACCGACCAGCTGGACCTGCGCGATCTCTTTGGCGCCTCGGCGACGCTGTCCTATGCCGGAGATACGACAGGCGGCACGCTCACGGTTTTGGATGGCGCGCACAGCGTGGGCGTGAGCTTTCTGGGCGACTACACGGCGGCGGGAGGATCGCCGAGCGCTTCGCATTTCAGTGTGGCGGTGGATTCTTCCGGCGGCGCGCTGATCTCGACCGATATCGCTCGGGTATGATCGAGCGGCGACGCGAAGGCGGCTTACCGACGCCTTCCCCCCGGCCGCGTGCCCGCAAACACGTCTAGCGAACCGGGCGCATCCCGATGAAAGGCGGCTTCACCCCGGCCACGGCCGCAGGTGGCGGCGGCGCATCCATGCCTGGGTCCGGTTGGGCAGGGTCGCCTGCGACTTCCGCAGCGCCCGCGACGGGCTGAGGCGCCGCGAGCGCCAGCGACTCGTGGCGGCCATCGCGTTCGAGCGAGACCGAACGAACGCCGATTTCGCCGACCCGCCAGCCCTCGGCGTCCTCGCCCGGTCGTAGCCGCACCACCTCATTGGTCGTCTTGTTGCGCAGAAGCGCGAACGCCGTCCCCTGACCAACCACGGCGCCGACGAGGTCGAACGGCGGCGGTTCCACAACGACGGCCACGGCTTTGAGCTCGACGGGCCCCGGTTCAGGTGCCGCTTCGACGCGAGGCGGCGGCGGGGGACGGCGCGTGGACGCGAAAAGCGGACGTTCGCGGGTGGCGCTGAGGTCGTCGAGACGCAGCGCGTCCAGCGGATTGGCCGGGTCCGCCCGCCCCGCGCCGCATGCGCAGGCCAACGCGAAGACAATGGTGAACGCACGCTTCATTTCGCCCCGTTCCATTGCCCCGAAACCGTCAGCGAAAGCCGCATCGCGCGAGCTTGCGCCTCGCCGGACGCCTCTGGCGCCCGCACCTCGACCGCTTCTACGAACAGATAGGGCCGGCCGGTTTCAATATCGAACAGGAGCGCCTGCATGTCCGGCTCGGCTATGGTCAATTCCGCAGCCAGCGAGATCGCGCGCTCGTCACCGCGCGGCGCGACTTCGACCCGGGAGGAAACCAGACGGCCGTGCGCTGCCGCGACCGCCGCCTCCAGCCGCTGTTGCAGCGCCGCGCCCGCCAGCGTGATCGTACGGGCTTCGAAAAACGCCGAAACGGCTTTGTCGCGACCGTTTGGCGGCGCAAGGCGCCGCTCGCGGGTTTCTAGCGCCAGCGCCTGTTCGTCGAGGGCCGCGACCTCGGCGCGGGCGTCGCGCAGCGAGAGCGCGCTCGAAAGCGCGGCGCCAAGAGCAACGACGACGACGGCGACGATTCCGAGCGCGGAAAGGGCGTGGCGGGCGGCGACGTTCATGGCGAAACCGTAAACAGCGGCGCGACATGCGCCTCGATCCGGAAGGACTGCCGCTCGTCGGCGCTGCGGGTCGTGGGCGCTGTGAAGGTTGCGCGCGAAAAATGCGGCGATTGCTCGATGTGCTTGACCAACCCGGCGGCGTCGACGGCGAGGCCCGAAATTTCGATCTTGTCGCCCTTCAGCCGCAACTCCTGAAGATAGGCGTCGTCCGGGATCGCCTTGGAAAGCGCGTCCAGCACGATCACCGCCGCAGGGCTCGCGCTCTTGCGGGCGTTCAGCGCCTGCGCGGCGGGGTCGTCGTTGGCCTGCAGGCGGCGCAGAAGCGCCGCGCGCCGCAGGTCGAGGCTCGCGGTCAGCGTCTCTGTCCGCTCGCGCAGAGATGCGCCCAGCGTCCAGTCGGCGGCGAGCGCCGCCACGCCGCAGACAAGCGAAAACATGAGCGCCGCCGTCAAGGCGAACCGCCATCGCCCCTGCCGGACGGAAGCGCCGGCGCGCGTCGATAGGATCGTCAGCGGGCCAGCGTCTTCTTCGCGCGAGGTCGTGACGACGACGGCGTCGGCGCCGACGTCGAGCAGGCCGGCGACGGAGTCGCGCCGAACAGCGGCGATGGTGACGAGGATGCGGTCGGACCCTTGCGCCTTGGGCGCGCTCCAGCCGTAGGCGGCCTCGCCCGCGCGCCACGGCGTCAGCCGGTCGATCTGCGCACGCACGACGCCTTCGAGAAATTCACCGGCGCGGGCAGGCAATTCGAGTTCGCGGAACACGCAGCGCTGCGGCGAGAGGCGAAATTCGACTTCCACGCCCCGCAGCGGAGGCGCGCCGCCGGCGAACGTGAGACGGCCGCCCGCGAGACGGCCCGCGCCGGCGGGACTCCACAACGTACCGTCCGTTTGTTCCACGAACAGCGCACGGCGGCGCGGGCGCAGCCGCTCGCTCAAGGCGGAGAAAGCTTCCGCCGCGTCGTTCAGGCGCGCGTCGAACCAGCGCGAGAGCGCGCTGGGCGCGCCCGCCGCGCCTAGCGCGTCAGCGAGGCGGGTCGGCTGCGACAACTTCCACGCCTCCCGTCAGCCAGTTGATGCGGATGCGGTAGGCCGCTCCCGGGCGCGCCAGCGCGATCGTGCCCCCGCAGGACATGCCGCTGGGCAGGAAGTCGATGGCCGATCCGTTGGCGCGCCCCGAGCAGGTCTCGGCGACGATGGCGTCGAACGCGACGTCGCCGGGCAACTGCACTTCGCCCGCCCCGGCGCCGGAGACGACCTGTCGCGCCGGGCCATTCAACAGGGTTTCGACGCGCCCATGCGCCCGAAGCGCCGCATTGCGGTCGGCCTTCAGCAACGCGGCTATTCTCAGCGCATAGGCCTCCAACTGCGGTCTTGTGGTGCCTTGCGGCCAGCGCGGCAGGGCGAGTGCGGCGAGCAGCGCGACGATCGCCAAAACCGCCACGACCTCGATCAGCGTGAAGCCCGCCTCGCCCGCCACTTGTTTCACCGCGCGGCGCTGGTGATGAGATGCGTCTGGTCGCCGCCTTGCTGACCCCCGGGGCCATAGGAGGCGATCTCATAGGGACCGTGCTCAGCGGGGGTCTTGTAGACGTAGGGGTGGCCCCACGGGTCGGCGGGCGTCTTCTGACTCTTTAAATAGGGGCCGTTCCAGCCCGCGTCGCCCGCGGGGCGGCGCACCAGCGCGTCGAGGCCCTCGCTCGGGCTGGGATAATGGCCATTGTCGAGGTAATAAAGGTCGATGGCCGCCGAGAGGCTCTCGATCTGGATTTTCGCGGTCTTGACCTTCGACTCGGCGAGGTAATTGAGCACGCGCGGCCCCACTAGCCCCATGATGAGGCCGATGATCGTGATGACCACGAGCATCTCGACCAGCGTGAATCCCGCTTCGCGATCCTCTCGCTTGGCATCCTTTGCGCGCATGACGTCACTCCACCATCTGATTGACTGAAAGTAGCGCGGTCATCACCGAAACGATGAGGCCGCCGACGATTGTGCTGATGAATACGATCGCCATCGGGCCGACGATGCCCACGATCCTGTCGATGCTGCGGTCGAGGCGCGCCTCGTAATAATCGGCAACGCGCGCGGCGAGCATCGGCAGTTGATTGGAATCCTCGCCCAGCCGCAGCGTCCTGACCGCCATCGAAGGCAGCACGGCTGCGCCGCCGAGCGCGTCCGACAATTTGCCGCCTCTGCGTACGACGTCGACGACCTCGGACCAAAGCCGCGCCCCCCCGGTCGCCGACATGACGTCGACCAGAATCCGCAAGGCGGCCGACAGATTGACGCCGCCGCCGAGCAATAGGCCGAGATTGCGACAAAATAGGATCGTGCGGTGATGTTCGAAAGCTTGCCCCACCACCGGTAGCCGTCCGGCCGCCTCGATCAGCCGCGCGCGCGCGGCGGGGTTGCGCAGCGCCAGCACGAGCGTCAGAATCAGCGCGACGAAGATCGCCGCATAGGTCACGCCGTTCTCGCGCAGCGCCGCCGAAAGCGAGAGGAAGGTCGCCAGCACCGGATCGGGCTTGGCGTGGAAATCTGTGAACACGGACGCGAATTGCGGCAGCACGAAAGTGAGAAAGAACAAAAGCACCCCGCCCGCCGCCAGCAGCAGAAAGGCGGGATAGCGCAACGCGTCGAAAATGCGCCGCCGCAGCGCCTCGGCCCGCGCGCGCTCCGCGGCGATGGCCTCCAGGATCGAGGGCAGCATGGCGGTCTGTTCGCCCAGGCCCACGAGGGCGACATAGAGCGGCGGGAAGGCGTCCGGGCGCGCGCCGAGCGCCTCGGCGAAACTCTGTCCGCCTAAAACCGCGCGCAGCAGGTCCGCCACTATCGAGCGCATCCGGCCCATTTCCCTGTCGCTCGCCATAAGGTCAAGCGCGTCGTTGATGCGCGCGCCTGTCTTCAGCAGCAGCGCCAGATCGCGCGAGAACACCGTGACATCCTCGGCCCGGGGACGGGCGCCGCGACGCACGGGCGCGGGTCTTGCAGGCGCTGGCGCGTCGCCGTCGAGCGGGATGAGGCCAAGACTTAGTACGCGCTCGATCACGAGATCGGCGCTGGCGGCTTCGAGCGCGCCGCCGACGATCTCGCCCTTCGTGGTCATGGCGCGATAGCTGAAACTGGGCATGGCGCTACCTGATCGCCGCGATGCGCAGCGCTTCGGCCACCGAGGTGACGCCCGAGCGCGCCTTTTCGATGGCGTCGCTCGTCATGGTCGCCATACCCGAGCGCAACGCCGCCAGTTCGATGGCGTGGGAATCGACGCCCGCGCGCACATGCTCACGCGCCTCGCCCGCCACCTCGAACGTCTCGAACACGCCGATGCGGCCGCGATAACCCACATTGCCGCAACGCTCGCAGCCTTTGGGCTCGCACACGGCGTCGCCCGGCCCGAAGCCGATGAGCGCCAGCCGGGGGTCGCGCGCGACGTCGTCCGCGCTCAAGCGCCGCCGTGTCTTGCAACGCTCGCACAGCACGCGCACCAGCCGCTGCGCCGCGACAAGCCGCAGCGTGGACTTGAGCAGGAACGGCTCGACGCCGAGGTCGATCAGGCGGGGCACGGCGCCCGAGGCGGTCTCGGTGTGCAGCGTCGTCAGCACCAGATGGCCGGTCAGTGCGGCGTGGATGGCGATATGGGCGGTCTCCGCGTCGCGCACCTCGCCGACCATGATGATGTCGGGGTCCTGACGCACGAAGGCGCGCATCGCGGCGGCGAAGGTGAGGCCGACGGCGTTCTTGACCTGCGCCTGCACCACCCCCGGAATTTCGTATTCGATCGGGTCCTCGATGGTGAGAATTTTCACCGAAGGCTTGTTGAGAGCGCTCAGAATGGTGGCCAGCGTCGTCGTCTTGCCGCTTCCGGTCGGGCCGGTGACGACGATCATCCCGTTGGGGAAATCGAGCGCGCGGCGGATGCGCGCTTCGTCGGGCGGCTGGAAGCCGAGCTTTTCGATGTCCAGCAGGCCACGGTCGCGCGGCAGCAGACGGATGACGGCGGATTCGCCGTGCTGGGTCGGCAGGGTGGCGACGCGCACGTCGAGTTCCGTCCGCCCCGCTTTGAGCCGCGCGCCGCCGTCCTGCGGCAGGCGCCGCTCGGCGATGTTGAGGCCTGCGAGAATTTTTATGCGCGAAATGAGCGCCTGCGGCGGCGCTCCGGCAGGCGCGGCGACGGCGCGCAGCACGCCGTCCACCCGCATACGGATGGAGAGGCCGGCGCGCGTCGGCTCGATGTGGATGTCGCTGGCGCGCAGGTCGACGGCTTTCTCCACCAGCGCGTCGAACGCGCGCACCACCGGCGCGCCGCTGGCGAGGTCGCGCAGATTGTCGAGGCTCTCCTCCTCGGCCGCGCCCCGCAGGGGGGCTTCGCCCGCCTCGACGTCGCCAGGGCGCAAGTCGAGCGCGCTGGCGATGTCCTCGAAGGAGGCGACGACGACGTGCGCTTTAAGGTCGAGCGCAATTTCCGCCGCCCGCAACGCTTCTTCGTCGCCGGGATCGGCCATCGCCAAAAAGACGCCGCCATTTGCGTCGGCGAAGGGAAAGATTGCGGATTCCCGCAAAAACCGTTCGCTGAAGCCCCGAGCGAGCGAATTCGCCGACGCCATTTGCGCCAGCGTCGCGCGGTCCAGGCCGATCGTCTGGGCGACCTCGTCGGCGAAATCCTGCGCCGAAACGTCGCTGGCCTCGAAAACGGCGCGCAGCGACAGGCGCGAGGCGGGCGTGGCGGGCGCGATCCGCGCGCGGTCCGCCGTCACCAGCCCGCGCGCGGCCAGCGACGCCAGCACCCGCAACCCGGCGTCGCGCGGCGCCGAATCGCGCGCAGCAAGATCACGCGGCGCAAGCAGGGAGTCATTCATCGAAGATGGACATTTAAGGGCGCTTTCGCTACCTGTACGCGGCAGGCTGGATATTTGTTTCCTTGACAGCCCCTCCTGTTTAGTGGTTTTTCCGCGCACATTCAACGTTCCGTCTACTGCGCGGAACTTGTGTGGCGGGTGTTTGTGAGGAGCGGCATGCGCGCGAGGTTGATCTGCGCGGCTTCGCTTGTCTGCCTCGCCGGATGCACGCCCGCCTATCTGGAACAGCGCACCGATGGACCGCAGAATGCGGCGGATATGGTCCGTTCGGCCGATCTTCGCCCCCGTTTTCCCACGCCCGTCCGCGAGACCGGCGGCGGCGCATCGCAGGGAGGAGGGTTCACGCTGTTCGGCGCGGCCAGCCCCGCGCCCGTAGGAGACGACGTTCGTAGCGCCGGCGACGTCGCCTCGGCCGAGACGGCCGACGGCTACACGCTCAATTTCGACAACAGCCCCGTAGCGAATGTCGCCAAGGTGGTCCTCGGCGATCTGCTCGGGCAGCGCTACACCATCGACCCCCGCGCTCAAGGGACAATCAACCTTTCCTCCAGCCGCTCCATTCCCAAGCGCGACCTGTTGTTCGTGCTGGAGAGCGGGCTGCGCGCCAACAATCTGGCGCTGATAAAGGAAGCCGGCGGCTATCGCATCGCGCCGCTCGCGGAGGGCGGCGCGTTCGGCGCCACCGACGGCGCGGAGGCCACGTCGGCGGGGTACGGCATGACGGTCATTCCTATGCGATATGTGTCCGCCCCGACCATCGCGAAACTGCTGGAAGGGTTCGCGACCCGGCCCGGCACGGTGCGGGCCGACCCGTCGAGCCGGCTTCTGCTGGTCGTCGGCTCGGGCGACGAGCGTCGCAACGCCATCGAGACGGTGCGCCAGTTCGACGTCGACTGGATGCGCGGCCAATCGGTCGGCCTTTTCCCGATCCACAACAACAATTCCACCGTGATCGCCAGCGAACTCGAAAAGATCATGGATTCGGGCGAGGCGGGGCTCGGCCACGGCCTCGTCAAGCTCCAGGACGTAACGGCGCAGAACGCCATCCTGGTCGTCGCTGCGCGGCCCAACCTGCTGGCGGCGGCGCAGCGCTGGGTGGAGCGGCTCGATTCCGGTCGCGTTTCCGGCGCCGGCGTGCATGTCTACAAGGTGCGCTACGGCGAGGCCAAGCAGATGGCGCAATTGCTTAACACCATGTTTGGCAGCGGCGGCGCGGCGGGCGAGACCGACGCCAATCAGACAGCGCCCGGCGCCGGCTCCAAGCAACTTTCGGCGTCCGACCGGCTCACGGGCGGGCGCCCGCAAACCCCGGGCTCGGCGGGGACGAGCGGCGCCGGCGGCCTTGGCGCCGGGGGACTTGGCGCCGGAGGCCTCGGCGGCGCCAACGCGGTGGGGCCCGGCGCCGCCGCCAGCGGATCGGGTTCGCCGTTCGGCGGTTTGCAGACGGCCGCGCTGAGTTCGGCCTTCGCCTCGGCGGGGCAGGGGCAGGGGGGAGGCGATAATTCGGTGATGCCCGGCGTTCGCATCACAGCAGATTCCTCCGCCAATTCGCTGCTCGTTTACGCCAGCGCCGAGAACTACCGCATCGTCGAGCGCGCCTTGCAGCAGATCGACCGGCCCAAGGCGCAGGTGGCGATCGACGTGACGATCGCCGAAGTGACGCTCAACGACCAACTCAATTACGGCGTGCAATTCTATCTGGCCAATCATGTGGGGCTGGGTTCGGTGGGGCTCAGCGGTTCGGGTCAGCCCTTGACCGGCGCGGACGCGGCCAGCGGCTTCAACATTCTGGTCGGCCACAACGCCACGCCCCATCTCATCATCAACGCGCTGCATCAGTTGACGGACGTGAAGATCCTTTCCAATCCTTCGCTGATGGTGCTCGACAATCAGGAGGCGACGCTCGAAGTGGGCGATCAGGTGCCGGTCTCGACCGGCAGCGCCACGGTGCTGAGCGCCAACAACGCCGTGGTCAACACCATCGACTACAAGAACACGGGCATCATTCTCGACGTGATCCCGCGCGTCAGCCCTGACAACACGATTCAACTCGACATCAGCCAGGAGATAAGCAACGTCGTCGATCCGACCGGCGGAAACAACGTGTCCTCCGGTACGGCGACGACGCCGACCATCTCGCAGCGCAAGGTCAAGAGCCAGATCAACGTGACCAGCGGCCAGATGGTGATGCTGGCGGGCCTGGTCGCCGACACGCAGACGAAGACGCGCTCGGGCGTTCCCGGCCTTGACCAACTCCCGCTGGTCGGCGGCGCGTTCGGCTCGTCCGACAAGCATATCACGCGCACCGAACTCATCATTCTCATCAAGCCGCAGATTGTGCGCGACAGCGTCGACGCCTCTCGCGTGGCCGAGCAATTGCGCGCCAAGATGCGCGGCGGCCGCGTCGATGCGCTGTCGCTGCCCAATTCCCTGCAGATCAACGCGAAGTAGCCGTGGCGGCTTCGCTCTTTGAGGTCGTCGTCGGCGCGTCGCTGGCGTCTCTGATGCTCGCCGTCGCCGTCTCCGATTGGCGGCGGTATCGCGTGCCCGATCCGCTGGTGGCGCTCGCGCTGCTCCTGCGCGTCCTCGATTTGCTCGTGGCCGCGCCGGGTCCGCGCGGCGAGGCTTTGGGCGAGGCCTTCGTGCGCGCCGCGACGATGGCGGCGCTTTTTTACCTGTTTCGCCTCGCCTACCGACGCTGGCGCGGACGCGAAGGGATGGGACTGGGCGACGTCAAACTGGCCGCCGTCGCGGGCGCCTGGGTCGATTGGCCGCTGTTGCCGTTCGTGGTCGAATTCGCCGCGCTTTCCGGCCTCGCGCTCGCGCTGTTTCGCGCCCTGCGCGCGGGGAGGGGCTTGCGCCGCCAGACCAAACTACCGTTCGCCGTCGGCTTCGCGGCGGCGATATTTGTGGGTTGGCAATACCAGCGTCTCCACCTCTGAGCGTATCGCGCATTCGTAGGTGGGAAACCACGCGACGGCGCGACGGCGCGCTTCGGCAAGTTCGTCCAGCGTCATCTTGGCTCCGATGATGTCGCGCATCGACGCCCAATGCTCGCGCCGGTCACGCGGCGCATGCGCGGCGGCGAGATCCAGCCACTTCCCCGCTTCGACCGGGTCCTCGTGCACGCCCTCGCCCCGGTCGTAGAGTTGCCCCAACATGAACTGCGCGGTCGGCTCCCCCTGACGTGCGGCGCAGAGATACCAGCGCGCAGCCTCTTCGTAGCTCTTGGGCACGCCAAGGCCATATTGATATTCATATCCGAGAAA
>JAYVYJ010000043.1:0-5628 GCA_043784465.1 Hyphomicrobiales bacterium | reverse complement strand
TGCAGCCCGCCTCGAACCACGCGACGAGGTCGTCTCGTCCGTGAATCGGCTCCGCATCCGTAACGTCCCGCGCCATAAAGTCCGAACCCCCGAGATCGCGCCTAGATAGGGGCGGCGGCGCGACAACGCAATGAAGGCGGGATGGCGCTATCGCGGCAGAATCTCATTGAGCGCCTGGGTGTGGCCCGCGGGCGCGGCGACGCCCGGCGCGAACATGTTGATAAGCGTTCCCAGTCCCCCCGGAGCGCCTCCGCCGCCCAGCGCCCCGGTGACCATCGAGACGAGCGAGCCCAACAGTCCCCCGCCGCTGGAGGGCGCCGCCTGGTTCAACACCTCGCCCTGCCCCTGCGTATGCATGGCGTGGGCGAGGCCGCCGAGCGCCATCGACGTGACGGCGGGCAGCAGGCTCGCCACGAGCGCCGGGTCCAAACCCGAAACACGGGCGATCTGCTGCGCGATCTGGTTCTGCGTCCCCGCGCCGCCGAAAATCTGACCCAGCGCTCCCGAACCGGCTTGCGCCGCCGCGCCGGTCTGCGAGGGGTCCGCGTAGGAGCCAGCATGCGCGCCGCTCGCGATCTCCCCGACGACGCCAGAAAGCGCGCCAGGGTCCTGCGACGCTCGCTGGAGGCCGTGGCTGAGCGCAGGGATGATCGCCTGCACCGCCGCCTGGGTCTGCTCCGGCGACAGGCCGAACTGATTGGCCAGATTTTGCAGGCCCGCGCCGCCCTGGGCGCTCTGAA
Organism: Hyphomicrobiales bacterium; assembly: GCA_043784465.1. GTDB lineage: Bacteria > Pseudomonadota > Alphaproteobacteria > Rhizobiales > Beijerinckiaceae > Roseiarcus. Next base: position 4,888 of record JAYVYJ010000043.1, on the reverse strand, counting down.
GGATGTCGTTCAGGTTCATGCGGAGACCTCGTGTGCGTGGATTTCAGCGGCCTCGACCCGGCGGGCGAGGCGGCCGACAAGGGAATAGGCGACCACCACGGCCGACAGGCTGAAGATCGCCGAGCCCACGACGATTCCTGCGAGCGCGCCGGGGATGCCGCCCCAATGCGCGCCCAAAGTCACGAACGGGATGGTTCCCAGCGTCGCCCGACCCCAGTTGAACAGCAACGCCATATAAGCAAAGCCGAGATTGTTGAACACCGTATTGGCGACGAACAGACAGGTGATGAACACCCAAGCCAGCGCTCCCCAGCGGCAGAACAGCAGCACGAATTGCGCACTGGTCCCGGTCGCCCCGAACGCCTCGACGATGACGGGCGCGAACATCGCCAGCGCCCCCCAGGCGAGGAGCGCGTAACCAATCGCCAGCAGGAACGAATCGCCGACCGCCCGGCGCACGCGCGCCATCAGCCGCGCGCCGTAATTCTGGCCGATGATCGGTCCGATGGAGCCGGTCAGCGCGAAAATCACGCCATAAGCCAGCGGGATCACGCGATCCACGATGGCCCCGCCCGCCACCGTCGGCTCGCCGAAGTCCGACCACACGCGCGTCACGTAGATCGCCGCGACCGGCGTCGCCAGATTGGCCAGCACTGAGGGCAGCCCAATGACGGAGAGGGGCGCCAGATCGCGACGCAGCGCCGCAAACGTCGGGATCGCGACCAAGTTATGGACGCGCACCGCGCCCGAAAAGCCGATTCCCAGCAGCACGAACCGAGAGATCAGCGTCGCCCAGGCCGCGCCCTGCACGCCCATATCCAGTCCGAAGATCAGCAACGGATCGGCGAAGGCGGTGACGATTCCCGCCGCCAGCGTCACATACATGGCGCGTTTGGCGTCGCCACAGGCGCGCAAAACGCCGGAAAAGGACATGCCGAGCGCCAGCGGCACGTTGGCGGGGATGATGACGGCCAGATAGGCGCTCGCGTATCGCGCCGCGTCGCCGTGCGCGTGCATCGCTTTGTCGAGCGTCGCGTCGCGGCCTATCCATAATATGACGGCGAGAGCGCTGGACACCAGAAACGTCAGCAAAAGCCCGGAGCCGGCGAGGCGGCGCGCGCCCTCCCGGTCGCCCGCCCCCAGCGCCCGCGAGACGCAGGCCGAAATGGCGATGGTGAAACCGATGTTGATCGCCGTGAGGCCGAAGGCGAGCTGACTGGCGAAGCCCACCGCCGCTTTGTAGCTGTCCACCCCCAGCCGCGACACCCAGAATAGCGACAACACGTCGACGGCGAAGATGGCGACGAGGCCGATCGACCCCGTCGCGGTCATCACCGCGACATGGCGCATCAAGCTGCCTTGCGTGAATACAGGCGCGAACGGCCGCGCGGCGACGTCTGACAAGGGGGCCTCTGGGCTGATGGCGACGCGACATACGCGCCCGCGCGGCCTCGCGCCAGACCCAAAGGCGTGAGGTCGCCAAAATGCACCCGTCGCTTTACCCCGTGTTCACTCTCCGCGGCCACGCTGGCGACTCGCATCGTCGCCAAAAGCGATCCGGCATGACGCCTCAAAAGATGCGCCGCCGTCGCCGGCATGTCCCCCCTGAAATCGGAACACATGACGCCCGCCGTGCGGCGCCCGCTTGGGGCCGCGTCGCGGTTCGCGAGGATCCCTCATGCGACGCTGGCTGAACTCTCTGCATCCTGCGCTCGCCGGTTTTGCGCCCGCAGCGGTCTGCCTCGGCGCGCTCTGGGCCGCCGGTCCCAGCGCGCTCGGCGTCGCGGGCGCAGGCGCCGCTTCGGCGCTGGCGGGTGCGGGCGCCTTTCACCAGCTGGCCCGGCTCAAGGTCGGCGGCGCCGTCCGGGCGCTCGATGCGACGGTCGTTTCCGCCGCGGTAACCGGCTTTACGCAGGGAATCGAAGCGCCTCTCGCTTAAGGCCCGCGAGCGGGAGTGGCTGTTCTACCTTGAAGCCTGCAAGGCGGATTCCAAAAGCCGCAAGCGCGAAGAAGATGCGGAATCGCAGGGCCATGTCGAGGAGCACGAGCGGTTCATAAAATCCTTCGCCGGCGCGCTGACCGCCATGGCCGAAGGCGATCTCTCCGTCCGGCTTGAAACTCCGTTGTCGCGCGACCACGAGCCGCCGCGTAACGCTTTCAACCGTTCGGCGGAAGGGCTCGGCGGAAGCGGCGAAGGAAATCACATTGCTGATTTCGACGTCGAGCGGAAAGGTGCAGCAGGGCTTAACGACGGTCGAACAGACCGGCGCGGCGCTACAGGCCCTCGTCAGGCTTGTCGGCGAGGCCAACAGCACGGTCGCAGAAATCGCCAACGGCGCCTCCCGACAACGTTCGATGCTGAGCGCCAACGAGGTGGCGATGCACGAACTCGACGGGTTCACCCACCAGCACGCCGCAATGGTCGAGCGCGCCGAGCGGACAGGGCGCGCCCTTGGCGACGAGGTCGGCGAGATCGCCGGATCGGTTTGCCGTTTCCGCCTGCGGGAAGCAACCCGCAGGGCCGCCTGACGCTGCTTCAGCATGAACGGCCCGCAACCGTGCTCGCCCGCGCCGCTATCCGCCCTTTGTCCCCTTGGGGTTGAGCGATGGCGAGGGGATAGCCCCCTCAACCAAAGGCGTCGGACGCGAGCCGGGTCCAGCGGTCGCCCGCAAAGCCGCCCAGCAGCGCCTCGCCGCGCTCGATCGCGCTGCGCACGTCGGGGCGGTTGGTGTAAACCAGCATGCCGCAGGCATAGTGAAACACCACGCCGCGCACTGCGTAGGCATGCGCCAGCATCGGCGCCTTCACGGGGCCATGCGCGGCGATGCAGCCGCGCGCTCTCGCGCTCTCGCGCATCGCGTCGAACAGGCGGCCCCAAGCATGGGGAGCGGCGAGGCAATGGAACACCCGCGCCGACTCGCCCTTGCCGCCATAGGCCGCATAGGCCCCGGCGGGCGCGCCGGAGGGATCGTAGAGCACGCGCAGATGCAGCGGCCCGGCGCTGCGGCGCTCGCGCGCGCGCGCGATCAACCAGCGAAATTCCTGTTCTGCGAGGTCCGGCCGCAGGCGGAAGCCGTCGCCAAGCCCGGCGACGGCGGCGATATAGGCGTCGTCGTCAGCCTCTTCGTCGCGCCAGTCCGACCGTCTGGGCGGCGGCGAAAAGCGGGTCAGCGCGGCCGCGCCCGCGAGATCGAGCGCGCGCGCGAATGGACGCAAAGCGCCAAGACCCGGCGCGGCGACGCGGTCCTTAAGCTTTTGCAGCGCGAGCGACGCGGGCTGGAACACGCACAACCATTCGAGGCAATCGGGCGAAACGGGGAAATAATTGAGCGCCTGACATACGGCCAAAGACGCGCGGTTGGCGCTGTCGGTCACGATGAAATCAAAATCGAGCTTGCGGCTCTCGCGCAGGATCTGCACGGCGGCGAGGGCGTGGCGCGGTTCGGGCGAAGCCATCAGAGCGCCGCTGACGCCGACGTTGAGCGGGCGTCCGTCGAACAGAAAGCGAGTGCGCGTCGCGCCGACGAACGCGCCGATGCGCCCCTCGCCGTCGAGCGACACCAGCGCATCGGCGGCGCCGACGCGGTTGGGGTGGTCCAGATAGAGCGTCTTCATGTAGGCCGCGACTTCGGTGCGGGCGCGCGGCGCGCGGCCCGTTTTGCGGAAGCGTTGCAGGAACAGGTCGGCGACCTGATCGAGGTCGTCCTCCACGAGCGGGCGCACGCGCGCGCTCAGCGGTCGCAACTTGGCGGGGCCGGGGGCGGTTTCGGGCCGGACGAGGGCGAGGCCGGGGTTCATGTCAAAAGCTCCGTTTGGCGAGTGTCGGGGCGACGTTCAGGGCGCCGGGGGCGGCGCGCAGCGGGCCGGCGGCGATGCGCCAGGTCGCAATCGCCGCCACGGTCTCCCCGAGCACGCCGCCCAGGATCGCATAGGACGGCGCGGCGACGTGAAGCAGCGCCAGCGTCGCGACGAGCGTGACGGAGGCGCCGACGACGGTGATCTGCGCGACCTCGCGGTAGCGCATGCGCGATTCGAGCAGGAATCTGGGCATCAGATAGGCCAGCACTATCGCATAGAGCGCCCAGGCGAAGACGGCGACGACCATCACGGGCTGCCCCTCAATGGATCGTAAAGGGAGGTGCGGGATCACCAGAAATCCCAGATCGCCGTAAACCAGGCCGATCACCAGCGCGCGCAGCGTCCACACGCCGCGCAGCCGCCGCCATCCCGCGTCGTCGCCGGCAGCGACAAGCCGCGCTATTTCCGGTTGCAGCAGGTTGGAGAGCGACATCGCGAAGATGCGCAGCGGCGCGAACAGGTTGAGCATGGCCGCGATCGGCGCATAGCCGTGCGTGCCCGCGACCCCCACGACCAGAAACGCGACGCCCTGCCCCTGAAGAATTGTGGTGGAGACGCTGAACAGCGACCAGACCAACCGTCGCGCCAACCGCCAGTAGAAGGTGCGCGCCCGCCGGCCCCAGTCGACGCGCGGCCACGCCCCGCGCACCACAGCCAGCGCCGTGATGCCCGCCGCGTTGGCGAACGCCAGCGCCAGCAGCACCGCCGACAGCCGGTCGGCAGCGACGACGAGCGCGCCCGCGCTCGCCACCGCCCCGCACACCGCGAAAGCCGTGTCGCTCAACATCACGGCGCCGGGGCGTCCGCGCGCGTAGCCGACGGTGCGCATGTGGAAGCGCAGGCTCCACAACGCCACCGTCGCCGCGCCGGGCGCGACCGCGTCGCAACCCGCCAGCGTCAGCGCGACGGCGGCGAGCAGCCCCATGACGAGCGCCAGCACGAGCGCCGCCGCGCCGAACGCGCCTTCATAGAAATCGCCAACCGCCTGCGTTCGGGCGCGGCCGAGGAAGGCGCTGGCGGGAATTGCGG
>JAYVYJ010000042.1:0-28102 GCA_043784465.1 Hyphomicrobiales bacterium | reverse complement strand
TATTACGCGCAACGGGGATTCCGCCGTCGCCCAATGCGAAAGACGCGTGAGCGCGTAGTTGCGGCTCTCGTCCGGCGCCTCGACTTCGAGGGCGCCGGCATAGACCTTGCCAGCGAGGCCGTCGACCGTCACCCTCTGTCCGGTTAGTTGATCGAGCGCGCCCTTGCCGCAGCCGACCACGCAGGGAAGCCCCAGCGCACGACCAACCACCGCCGCATGCGACGTGCTGCCGCCCTGCTCGGTGACCACGGCTTTGGCCGCGATCATGCCGTGGAGATCGTCGGGGCTAGTCGTCGGGCGGGCCAGAATGACGGCCTCGCCCGCTTCGGCGCGCCGTTCGGCTTCGTCCGAATCTGTCACGACGTAGCCGATGCCGACGCCCGGCGAGGCGGGCTCGCCCGAGGCCAGCACGCGCGCGCCCGCCCGCGCGCGCTCGGCGATGCGGGGGCTCAGCAGAAGGCGCACTTGATCGGGCGAAACGCGCAGCACCGCGCTGCGGCGGTCGATCAGGCCTTCCTCGGCGAGCGCGACGGCGATGCGAACGGCGGCGTGCGGCGCGAGTTTCGCGCTGCGCGATTGCAAGAAATAAAGCTGACCGCGCTCGACCGTGAATTCGATGTCCTGCACGTCACGTCCCGCTTTTTCGAGCGTCCGGGCGGCGTCGAGCAGGCGAGCGTGCGCCTCTGGCAAAATCGCGCCGAGCGCGCTTAGCGGCTGCGGCGTGAATTTGCCCGAGACGACATCCTCGCCCTGCGCCCGCGCCAGATATTCGCCATGGGGTTCCGCGGCCCCCGTCGAAGGATTGCGCGAGAAGAGGACGCCTGTGCCGGAATGGGCGTCGAGATTGCCAAACACCATCGCCTGCACGGCGACGGCGGTGCCGAGATCGTCGGGGATAGCGTGAAGCTGGCGATAGCGCCGGGCGCGTCGCGAGTTCCACGACTCGAACACCGCGCGCACGGCGTGGCGCAATTGCTCGCGCGTATTGGTGGGGACCGACGTGCCGCAACTCGCGGCGATGGTCGCGCGCCACGCGGGCGGCCCCGCCGCCTCATCGAGTTCTGGCGTCGTCGCCCTTAAAACGATGTGCGCATACAGATCGAGGAAACGCTTGTGCGTGTTGCGGGCGAAGGCGGGATCGCCGCATTCCGTCGCCAGCGCGGCCTCGGTCGTCTCGTTGATTCCGAGATTGAGCACCGTGTCCATCATGCCGGGCATCGAGACGGGCGCGCCGGAGCGCACCGAGACGAGCAGCGGATGCGGCCCAGCGCCGAACGAGCGGCCCGTTTTCGACTCCAACCAGCCAATGCCGGCGTCGATTTCGGCCTCCAGTTCTGGCGGCTCCCGCCCGGTGGCGAGGTACGCGTTGCAGGCCGCCGTCGTCACGACAAAGGCGGGTGGGACGGTTAGGCCGAGCGCCTGCATGCGGGCGACGGACCAGGCCTTGCCGCCGATAAGATCGCGCGACGGCGGATCGCCGGCGTCGATCGCAAGAGTCCATTGCCCGAAGCCAAGCGTCATCGCCGCGCCCTACTCGGTGCGCTCGCGCCGCATCAGGCGCAAAAGGTCTTCGTGAAGTTCGAACCAGACGGTGTGATAGCTATCGATTTTTGCATCGCTGACCCAGGCGATGGCTCCCGCCTCCGCCTTCTCCAGCGCAGCGGCCAGCTTCGCGCCGTAGATCGCCATGCGCGGAAGCGCGCTCGCGAGTTGGTTTATGATGGGCTCGACCCTTTCATGGAGATCGCCGAGCCGATCGATGATTTTTAAATCGTAGTCCTTGTCGCTATGATCGTTGGGCACCTGCTCGGCGCGCACGGAAATCGTCTGCCAGTCGGTGATGAGTTGTTTGAGGCTTCCATTTAGGCGCTCGAAGCCCGCGTATCCCGCCTGAAACGCAGGGTTGGCGCGCTCAGCGTCGTAGTAGCGCGAATAGTCGGCGTCGAGCAGCATTCGCGCCGCCGGAGCAAGCATGTAGCGCCCCTTGACTTCGACGGCGCGCTTGGCGGCGACCAGCTTTGTCAGCGTCTCGCGCACGTCATCGCAATCAAGGCCAAGAATGGCGGCGACGTCTTCAGGGCTGGCATGCTTCTTGATCGCCAGGCCGTGCATGACCAGATGCATCTCGTTCACGTCGAAGCCTCTTGATTGATCCGCGCGACCAGCGTCTCGCGAATCGCGCGGCGCAAAATCTTGTTGGCGGAGCTTTTGGGCAGTTCAGGCCAGATATCGACGCCTTTGGGGCGCTTGTAGCTGGCCAAATGTTCGCGCGCATGGGCGAGGATGCTCTCCGGCTTCACGCCCGCACGGCAGGAGACGACGGCGTGGATGCGGTCGCCCCATTTCTCGTCGGGCAGCCCGACGACCGCCGCCTCGACCACGCCCTCGCATGCGAGCAGAACGTCCTCCACTTCGCGCGGATAGACATTATAGCCGCCCGAAATCAGCATGTCGCTCTTGCGGTCGACCAGATAGAAGAACCCGTCGGCATCCATGTAGCCGACGTCGCCGGTGTGAAGCCAACCGTTGCGGAACGCCTGCGCCGTCGCCTCTGGATTGTTCCAGTAATAGGCCATGGTCTGCGGCCCGCGACAGACGATTTCGCCGCGTTCGCCCGGAGCGAGCGGCCGGTCCTCGTCGTCGAACACGGCGACTTCGACGATGGTGAAGGGGCGCCCGCACGAGCCGACGCGGTCGTGATCCTCAGGTCTCAGGCAGGTGATGACCATGGGGCTTTCGGCTTGGCCATAGGTCTGGGCGAAGATGCGGCCGAACCGCTTTTCCGCGCGTTGCAGCAGCGCGGGCGCGATGGGCGAGGCGCCGTAGCAAATGGACTTCAGCGCAAAGTCGGCGGCGCCGATCTCCGGCGCCTCCAGGACCATGGCGAGCATTGTGGGCACCAGAAAGGTATGTTCGCATGTCTCGCGCGCCGCGAGCGCGACAAATTCCGCCGCGTCGAACTTCGGCATCACCAGAGAGCGCACGCCGCGCACCAGCGAGGGCAGGAAGAAGGCGCCCGAGGCGTGCGCTATCGGCGCCGCGTGAAGAAATGTCTGGCCGGGAGCGAGGTCGGGCGTGAGGTCGGTCAGGAACGCGGAAAGTTCCGATAACTCGCCGCGCATCGTCAGCGTGACCGCCTTCGCGCGTCCGGTCGTGCCGCCGGTGTACCCGAGGCGATAGGGCGCGTCGAGAGCGCGGTCCCATATGCAAGGCGTCTCCGCGCCGTTGGCCGCGAGGCCCGCAAACTCTGCGGGGCCGATCGGGCGCTCGACGTTGAGACGGGCGATCTCGTCGGCGTCCGTCAAAGTGTGGATCACGCCGCGACTGCCGCTGTCGGCGAGCTTGAAAGCATGGTTGTCCAAGGTTTCGCGCGTGTTCATCCCGACGCGCACGAGACCCGATTTGGCCAGGGCGTAATAGGCGACGAGGCAGTCGATCCCATTCGGCAACAATACGCCGATGCGGTCGCCTGCGGTGAAGCCTGCCGCGAAAAGCGCGTTGCCAAGCTTGTCCGTGAGGCGGTCGAACTCACGAAACGACACGATCCGGTCGCGCTCGACAAGGCATGGCGCCTCACCGAAATAGAGCGCAGCGCGACGAATCAAGGAACCGATGGACATAGTCGAGTTCAACCCCTCCCGTGAGAGGCGTCTGCCGCCGTCATAGCGTGCGCAGAGATCCGATCCAGCCGCGTCCCAATCGTCCGCTTACCGGACGCCGTCAACCAGGCGGGACGGCGGGACGGATTTGCTTCCCTCGTCATGACGGCATCCCTTCTTCTAGCGCGCAGCCTGGCGCAGCTTCTCGACGTCCGCCCGTTTCAGCTTCGAGCCCTTGCCTTTGAGAAGCCGGGAGTTCGCCTGCTCGATTTTGTAAAGCTCATCGGCAAGCGGCTCGCCGGCGTGGTATTTCACCCAGGTCTCGCAGAGATGGCGGTAAGCAGGCTCCAGCGCCGGCGGGCGCATGGCGCGGGCCAGCCGGTTGTATTCGTCCAACCCGATCACGCCGCGCGTGGTGTTGTAGCGGTCGTCCTTCGCGGGCAGGTGGCTCGATCCTGGATAGACGGGGCCGCAGCTTGGCGTGTAATCGTCGCCCTGCAAGACCGAATAGGGGATAGGGGAGAAAAGCTTCTGCGGGCCGTCGCCATGCTGCATCATCGTATATTCGCTGAACCAGTTCGACGTGTGCGTGCCGATGCACAGGCCGACCAGCGCGTCGCGGCTGTATTCGTCGTTGAACAGCGGACGGAAGCGCTCGGCGCGCTCGTCAACCATCATCCAGTCGTTGACCTCATAGACGCCCGCGACATGGGCGAGGTCCTTGACGATGGAAAAGTAGGTGATGGCGCCGGCGTCCATCATCTGATCGCGCGACCAGGCGGCGATGCGGCGCCAAAGCTTGTTGTTGGCGTCCTTGATCTTGTCGGTCAGCGATTTGAAGGTCGCCGTGAGTTCGTCGCGCGAGGCCATGCCGACGGGAATATAGCCGTCCGACAGCGTGTCGGACGTGTAAAGGCCGACGCCGACAAGCTTGTCGGCGGTGAATTCGGGCTTGGATTCAAAACTGCCCCAATCGTCGACCAGATAGAAATGGCAGTCCTTGACGCCCATCGTCACAGTCAGGTTGTTGTACGGCACTTGCGAAGCGACGCCGTCGAGCCAGGGGAAGTCGCTTTCGGAAAGATCCATGAAATCGCGCACGATCATCTCACGATTCTCGCCGATCTTGTAGGGGCCGGAATTGTGCAGGCTGATGCGGCTTTCGCAGGAGATCAGGAAACCGTATTGCGAGGCGGCGGCCATGAAGCCCTGTGCGGCCTCGTGAAGTTCGTCGCCCTGCTGACAATCGTACATGTCGGCGTGAAACACTTGCACGCGGCGCTCGGGCAGGAACTGGCCGCGATGCCCCGCCTCCTTGTTGGTGATGTGGCCATTGTTGCGCTGCCATGACAGCTGATAACGCTTCCAGAAGTCCATGACGTAGACGAGGTCTTCCAGCGCATCCTGCGGACGGATGAGGCCAAGCGAGATCAGCCATTCGCGGCCCAGCAGATAGAAGCCGGGCAACGCCCAGCCCATCGAGGGGTTCTGGATCTTTATGCCGGCGTTGCGGGCACGGTCGCCAATCTCCTCGGCCGACATGCGCGATTCGATCTTGCGCAGCAGCGAGGGGTAGCGGTAATACGCCATCATATACGACAGCATCATGTAGGCGGGCACGGGGAACAATTTGGATTCCTGCACCGTACGGGTTACGCACAGCCAGTAAGTCTCGTCGGCGCTGGCCTGCACGAGATTGTTGGTTTCCAGCAGTTGCGCGTAGCTGATGCGGCTCGAAACCATCGCACGTTTCCTCCCCAGGATGTTCTTGTTTGGCTTATCTGGCGAGCCGCCAGATTTTGGCGGTCATTTCGACGCCTTTCTGATAGGCCTCGGCCGTCTTGGCGGTCGCGGTGCATTCGATTTCGACGCGGTCGCCTTCCTTGATGCCGCTCACCTTGGCGTTCATCACGCAGGGAATGCCGTATTCGCGGGTGAGGATGCCCAGATGCGAGCGCACCGTGCCGCCCGCGCAGATAACGCCTTTGAACTGTTCGAGAATGGGCGCGGTGAGCGTGCCGCCGCTGTCGTCGATGATGGCGACGGTGTCAGCAGGGACGCCGGAATTGAGCAAGTCCAGCACGCGGTCGCTGGAGCGGATGTAGAGGGCAATTCCAATCAGGTTCTTGGCGTATTTGACGACATTGTCGCCAACGCCGCGCTGCTCGCGGCCGTCAGCGTCGGCGGCCGCGACCAAAGCCTCGGGGTGCTCGAAGGAGAAGTCCTTGGAATTCTCGCCCACGCCGGGAGCGGGCTTGTAGATCTCGGGGCGCTCGCGCACCGAGATCATCGCGGAATAGTCGAACCGATGTCCGGTCGCGATCAGCTTGGCCTCGATGGCGGCGAAGTCATTTGCCGTTATGAGGTCGTAGGATTTGTCGAAGACGAAGCTCGCCCAATCGCCCCCGACCGTATCGAGCTTGCGGCGGATCAATTCCTGAATGGCGGCGTGATAGGCGTCCACGACCACGGACGCGTTGGGTTGGGCATACTTGTCGTTGTCAACAAGAAGCTTGGCCATGTTGTCCGTCCTCCCGTGGTGTAGCGCTTCCCCTGGAATGCCGACCGGAGACGGCGTTCTATTTCGTTGGCGTCAGGATGACGGTCCGGCGCGGTCCTGTCAATAATTCTTAGGACAAAAGTGTAGGACAGATTCAGTTAGCGCGCGCGAAACGCTCCCGAAGCTCGCGCTTGAGGATTTTTCCGGCGCTGTTCTTGGGCAGGCAGTCGACCAGCCGCCAGTGTTTGGGTCGCTTGAAGCGGGCGATGCGCTGGAGGCAGTGCGCGTCAAGCTCGGCGAATTCGACGCGGGCGCCTTCGCGGAGCACGATCAGCGCCATCACGCTTTCGCCCCATTCGGGATCGGGCACGCCGATGACGGCGACCTCGGCGACCGCCCTGTGCTCCAGCAAAACGTCCTCGATTTCGCGCGGGTAAATGTTGGAGCCGCCCGAGATGACCAGGTCCTTTGCGCGGTCGAGCAAAGTGAGGAAGCCGCCGCTATCCAGCGCGCCCAGGTCGCCGGTGTGCAGCCAGCCGCCGCGCAGCGCGTCGGACGAAGCCTGTGCGAGGTTCCAGTATCCCGACATGACGGTGTCGCCGCGCACGACCACCTCGCCAACCTCGCCGCGGTCGAGCGGGCGATCCTCGGCGTCGAGTATGGCGACTTCGATTCCGGTTCGCGCAACGCCGACAGAGACCATGCGGGCCTCGTCGCCCTGCGCTATCGCGGCGGCGAGCAAGGTCTTGGGCATGGCCGTTATCGTGCAGGGACTTTCGCCCTGGCCATAGCCGTTCCACAGTCGCGGGCCAAACGCCTCATGACCGGCTTTCAGATCGGCGGCGTAGACGGGCGCGGCGCCGAGCAGAATGGTGCGGATGTGCCCGATGGGCGCGCCCGCGAAGGCGCGGTCGTTCAGCAGACGCCGCAGCCCGGTCGGCGGCACGAAGAACGTCGCGCTGCGATGCACACGCAGCAGGTCGGCGAGTTCGGCGGGCGAGAAGCCGCCGCTTGGGGGCAGCACCTGATGGGTCGCTTTGGCGATGTGCGACAGGCCGAACAGGCCGGTTGCGTGAGACTGCGCGGCGAGATGAAAATGCGTGTCGTCGGGGGTCAGTTGGTCGACGTCGGCCAGATAGAGCACCGCCATCGTCATCAGATTACGGTGGCTCAGCATGGCGCCCTTGGGGCGTCCCGTCGTTCCGCTGGTGTAAAATATCCACGCGAGGTCTTCGGGGCGGCGCTCGTGGACGGGGGCGGCGTCGGCGGCGATCAGCTTGCGCCAGTCGGCGTCGCCGAGTTCGATCAGGCGGGTCGCGGGCGCGACGCCGAGGCCGGGGGTGGCGAGACACAGTTTGGCGCCGCAATCGGCGAGGATGCAGGCGATTTCGCGCGCGTGCAGCTTGGCGTTGACGGGGACGGCGACCAGGCCGGCGCGCCAGATCGCGAACAGGATCGCCAGATATTCGGAATTGTTGGTCATCGCCAGCACGACGCGGTCGCCTGGATTCAGGCCCGAAGCCGCCAGACCGCCCGCGAGCCGCGCCGCCAGCGCGCCATAGCCGGAATAGTCGTAGAGTCGTCGGTCGCCCAGCGAGACGGCGGGGCGGTCGGGGAAGGCGCAGGCGGCGGCGTCGAGCAGGCGGGCGAGGTTCATGATGCGCGCTCAAAGATCGTGATGGCGACGGCGGCCTCTTCGATTCCGCGCAAGCCGCCGCCGTTCTCGACGAGGCCGAGCCGCGCGCCCTTCGCCTGCCGCGCGCCGGCTTCGCCGCGCAGTTGCGTCACGATCTCGAACACCTGACCCAGCCCCGTGGCGCCGATGGGGTGGCCTTTCGATTCCAGTCCGCCGGAGGGGTTGAAGGGGATGCGGCCGCCGAGCGTGGTTTCGCCGCGTTCCCCGGCACGGCCGCCCTCGCCGAAAGTGAAGAAACCCAGCATCTCGCTTTGCAGGATTTCGCCGAACGCGGTCGCGTCGTGGCACTCGACGACGTCGATGTCGTCAGGCCCCACCCCTGCGAGTTCGTAGGCGCGCAGCGCCGCCTTGCGTGCGACGTGGTTGTCCATGTCGTCGGGGTCGCGACGGTTCCCCGCCATCAGCACGCTGGCGCGGATGCGCACCGCGCGGGCGCGTTGGCCGAGGCGCTCGGCGAAGGCTGGCGTGCAGACCAGCGCCGCGGCCGCGCCGTCGCTGATGGGGCTGCACATCGGCAGCGTCAGGGGCCACGCGATCGGGCGGGCGGCAAGCACCTGCTCGACGCTGAACGCCTTGCGATATTGCGCGCGCGGGTTCTCGACGGAATGGGCGTGGTTTTTTGCGCTTACCGCCGCCATCTGGCGCTGGGTCGTGCCGAAACGCGCCATATGATGGCGGCAGAAGGCGGCGTAGACGTCCATGAAGACGCTGTGCGGCTCGCCCGTCTCGGCGCCGGGGGGCGGCTTCAGGCCCCGGCCCATCGCGATGAGATCGGCGAGGGTTTCGTCGCGGCGGGAAAGGTCCCAGCTTCCTTCGAAAGCGGCCATGGATTTCGCTGGGTCCGGCGTCACCATTTTCTCCGCCCCCAGCGCCAGCACGCACTCGTAGACCCCCGAACCCACCATCACATGCGCCAGGTTGAGCGCCGTGGAGGCGGAGGCGCAGGCGTTCTCGACATTGAAAACCGGGGCGTTGCCGAACCCGGCGCCGTCGAGCGCGCACTGGCCGCGAACGCTATGCTGCCCTTCCAGCGCGCCCTGGACGGCGTTGGCGAAAACGATGGCGTTCACCGCCGACCGGGGCGCCGCTGCGTCCTCCAGCGCCTCGGCGGCGGCCTGCTGGGCGAGATGGGCGAGGGTCTGCGCGGGAAATCGCCCGAACGGAGTCATGCCGACCCCGACGATCATGGTTTCCCGCATGTGCCCTCCCGTGGTCGTTGCCACCTTGTCCTACGTTATTGTAGTATGTTCCTCCCAAAACGCATGCCCTGCAAGCCCCGTGTCGGGAGCTGGGCGGGACGGGAGCCGCCATGCATCGAATCCTTATCGTCAACGACGACGGCATCGAGGCCGAAGGGATCAAGCTGCTGAGCGAACTCGCGCACGAAATTAGCGAGGACGTTTGGGTGGTCGCGCCCGACGATGAACGTTCGGGCTTTTCGCATTCCGTATCGATGACAGTCCCCATACGCGTGCGAAAACTCGACGAGCGCCGGTACTCCGTCAAAGGCACGCCGACCGATTGCGCGCTGCTGGCGATCTATGAGTTCATGGGCGACGAGAAGCCGACCGTGCTGCTGTCGGGCGTCAACCGGGGCGCCAATCTCGCGGAGGATATCACTTACTCCGGCACGGCGGCGGCGGCGATGGAGGGCGCGCTGTTGGGGGTGCGCGCCATCGCGCTGAGCCAGGTGTTCGCCGCGGGCGGCGAGGCTCCCTGGGCGACGGCGCGGCGCTTTGCGCCCGACATTCTGCGGCGGCTGCTCGCCTGCGAGTGGGAGCCTGGAAGTTTCGTCAACGTCAATTTTCCCGATTGCCCGCCCGAAGCCGTCACGGGGTTGCAGTTGACGACGCAGGGGCGGCGGTTGCCCGGCTCGTTCCGTCCCGTGCGCCGCATCGACGAGCGCAATTTCCCGTACTACTGGATCAAGCTCGCTTATCAGAATGGTGACCTGGAGCCGGGTACGGACCTTGCCGCAATCGCCGACAATGCGATCTCGTTGACGCCGATGCATCTGGACCTCACGTCGCATTCGTTCCGGCATTATCTCGACCGCACGTTCAGGCAGGTTTGAGCCGGTCGCTTCGTCGTCGTTGCGGGCGAAGCGAAGCGCTCCCGTCGTCGAGCGATAGAAGCCTTCCGCAGTCCGGACGACTGAGCGTTCAACCCACCCGCAGGCTACCGGCGCGAGGGGATGGATGCGTCGCTTCGCTCCTCGCTATGAAGGTACGTACGATTATCGTCGGGCGCTACGGCTCCGTCAGACAATCGATCAACCGCGCGCGCTTATCCGCATCGACGCCGAGCGGACCCGTCAGGAACGCCTCGAAGGAGCCATGAACGCGTTCGATCTCGTCCAGCGCGGCGTCCAAATAGAGCGACGGCGCCGAAAGCAACAGCGCGATCACTTCGGGCGGCGTATCGGGGCCGAACAGATGCGAAACGTCGCGGCGATAGTGGTTGGTCAGGTTGTAATCTTGCAGGACGATGGCGCGGGGAACGCCCACGGCGAGCAGCAGCAGCGCCGAGGCGAAGCCGGTGCGGTCCTTGCCGCTGGTGCAATGGATGACCAGCGGATAGTTGTTCGGATCGGCGGCGAAATCGAACGCCCGACGGTATTCAGCGACATGATCGACGCCGAATCTGCGGTACTGCGCGACCACCTCGCGCTCCAGTTCGGCGGTGGAGATGGCGCCTCGTCTCACCTTCCCCAGCATCTCCAGCGTGCCGGCGGGCAAAAATCCGATTTCCAGCGTGCGAATGGGCGCGCCCGCAGGCAGCCGGTTGGGCTTCAACTGACGCTCGATGGGGGTGCGGAAATCGATCAGGGCCTGAAGACCTAGCGTTTCGAGCCGTTGCAGGTCGGAGGGCGTCAGGTCGGCGAGACTGTCTGCGCGAAACAGACGACGCCAGCGCGTGTGACGCCCGTCCGCCGTCGCGTAACCGCCGAGGTCGCGAAAGTTGACGGCGCCTTCGAATTCGAGGCGACGCGGAAGGAGCGCGCTCATAGCCGGGCAATCACGCGGCCGGCGGGAAGCGTGATGTCATATTCCATATAGATCGCCTTCACGATGCGGCGGACCGGGAACCGGTCCACGGGATCGAACGCCGAGCGGTCCGGGAACGAGACGGAGGCCGGCCCCTCCCACGCTTCGCGCAGCTTGTGCTGGGAATCGGCCGCGATCAACTCGGCGAGCGCGGGACGCGCCGTCGCAGGGTCGGCGGAAGGAATGATGCGCAGGCCCGTCGTGGGGCCGTTGGAGCCCAGCGAGGCGACCGGCGTCTCCGGGCGCATCACGACGGTCGCCAGCCTCACGCCCGAGGGTCGCTCCAGCGTGCCCACGATCATGTCGCGGTCGCGCGTGAAACCTATCTTTGCGAGCTTCTTGGGAAAGCCCCACACTTCGCGCCCGGCGAGCATCGGCGGCTCGGCATCGACGAAAATCTGCTGCACATAGGTAAGCGGCTTGCCCTCATGCGTCGCGTAAAGCCTGAGGATCGCCTCATGATAAGGGCCGAAGGTCGAGAACGGATACCAGTAGAACGAGAGATTGGCGTGAGCCGGTTCGATCAACTCCAGGGGCGCGGGCAGAACTTCGAGCGCGGCGTCGGGATCGGTCTCGAACGTGATCGAAATCGCCTGCGCATTACGATAGCTGTAGGGCGGCGCGGCATACGCCGGCGCGTCCGAGGGCATCGCATAGCCAAGCCTTTCCAGCGTCAGCCGCCCCCTCGCTCCCATGCGCTTCCCCTGTTCGAACAGGTGGCGAGACCCGTCCCCGCGTCCCCATCGCGCTGGTTTGTGTATTACGTCTTTGTATGACAATATTGCAATAGCGTACGGGGTCAACGCGCCCCTCTGCCGGGAGGAAAACGATGCGCGCGGTGGCGTACACGAAGGCGTCGCCGACATCGGACGAAACCTGCCTCATCGACATCGAGCAGGAGCGTCCGCAGCCCTCGGGCCTCGATCTGCTGGTCGAGGTTCGCGCCGTCTCCGTAAATCCGGTCGACGTCAAACGGCGTGGGCGCGACGATCCCGGCGGGGAAGCGCGGGTGCTCGGCTATGACGCAGCGGGAATCGTCGTGGCGACGGGTGAGCAGGCGACGCGGTTTCGGCCCGGCGACGCGGTTTTTTACGCCGGGTCGATCACGCGGCCCGGCGTGAACAGCGAGTTCCATCTGGTTGACGAGCGCCTTGTCGGACATAAGCCCGCGCGGCTAAGCTTCGCCGAGGCCGCCGCCATGCCGCTCACCGCGCTCACCGCCTGGGAACTGATGTTCGAGCGGATCGGCGTGCGCCGCCTGCCCGGACAAGACACGCGCACGCTGCTGGTCGTCGGCGGCGCGGGCGGAGTCGGCTCCATCGCCGTCCAACTGGCGCGACGATTGACCGGCCTCACCGTGATCGCCACCGCCTCGCGCGAGGAGACGCGAAGCTGGTGCCTCGAAATGGGGGCGCATCATGTGATAGATCATTCCCAGCCTTTGACGGCGCAGGTGCAAGGGTTCGGACCCGTCGACATCGTCCTTGGCCTCAATGCGAGCGCCCACCATCTGCCTGACATCGCGGAGTTGATCGCGCCTCTCGGGCATCTCGGCCTGATCGACGACACGAAGGGCGCGGATTTCATGGCTCTCAAGTCCAAGAGCGTGTCAATCCACTGGGAGTTCATGTTCACCCGCTCCCGCTTCGCCACGCCCGATATGGCGCGGCAGGGCGAAATCCTTGACGAACTCGCCCGCGCGCTCGACGACGGGCGCCTGCGCTCGACGCTGCGCGAAATCGTCGGTCCAATGGATGCAGCGCACCTGCGCGAGGCGCATCGGCGGGTCGAGAGCGGGCGGGTCTGCGGAAAAATCGTGCTGGAAGGCTTCGCGAAGAGTCCCGCTACATTGTAAGACAAGAATGTTCGCCAAATCTGTTGACGATGGGACGATCCCCCGATACGCTTCGAGAAAATAAGGGGCGCGCAGCTACGGCGGCGCCCCGCGGCGAGGAGACGTTGGGGAGCGAGCGGACCTGATTCCGAAACGTAGACTTGCGCTTCGTCTCAAGGTCGATCCCTCCTGACAAGCAATCGGCGCCCGGATATTTGGCGCTCATCGGGGAGGAAGATATGCAAATGAAAAACGGAGTGGCTCTGGCGACCGCGTTGCTCGCTTCGACGGTCCTGGCCGGCGTCGCGCTTGCGCAGGAAAAATCTAAGTCCAACCTTAAGGTCGCCATCTTCTCTGTCAACGCGGCCTCGCCGACCATCCACACGATGATCGAATCCGCCACCGCCGCCGCCAAGGAGCGCGGCTGGACCGTCGAGAACTACGACGGCAACGGCGATCAGGTCGCGACCAACAATCAGGCGAACACCTATATCACCCGCAAGTTCGACGCGCTCATCAACGTCGCCTCCGCCAACACGCAGATGGGCGGCGTCATCGCCAACGCGGCCAAGGCCAAAATCCCGTTCGTCTCGACCTTCGCGGGCCTCGTGCCCGGCATCACCGTCGACATCGGCTCCAACAACGTCGCCGACGGCGTGTTCGCGGCTTCGACCATCGCCGCCGCCATCGACGGCGAAGGCGAGGTCCTCAAGATGAACTGGACGGTGCTGCCTGCGCTCGCCGAACGCGACGCGGGATTCAAGGCCGTGATGAGCGAGTACAAAAAGATCAAGGTCACCGAGATGGAGCTCAAGGTGCCCGGACAGGTCGACGACACGTTCAACAAGATCACCGATTTCATGGCCGGCCACAAAGACCTCAAGGCGATCTGGATGGGATGGGACGAGGTCGGCGTCGCCGCTGCGCGCGCCGTGCAGCACGCCAACAGCGCCAACAAACCCTTCGTCGTCAGCATGGACGGCAACGACGCCGCCTACGATTTGATCCGCGAGGGATCGTTGCGCGAGACCATCGCCTATGACGTGCGCGGCATGGGCGTTGAGGCGGTCAAGGCGGTGGCGGACGCCGTGGACGGCAAGACGTTCCCCGAGCGCCAGATCTACAAGAAGCCTTGCCTGATCACCAAGGAGACGGTGCCGGCCGCAGGCCAGTTTCCCGATTTCAAGACCTGCGTGCTCTATTCGGCCGATCTGCCGAAGGCGAAATAGTCGCCTTCATGGTTGGACGGGTCGTAGTGTCCGATCCTGACATGGCCCCCGTCCCGGTCTCCGCCGGGACGGGTTTACCGCCAGCCGACCGGGGCGTATTTCTTCAGGTCGTGGGTCTGGTCAAACAATTTCCCGGCACGCTGGCGCTCAATCATGTCGACATCGCCGTTCGGTTTGGCGAGATTCATGCGCTGCTCGGCGAGAACGGCGCGGGCAAGTCGACGTTGATTCGTCAGGTCTGCGGCGCAAGCCAGCCGACGGCGGGCAAGATCCTGATCGAAGGCGCGGAAGTCTCCCTGTCCTCCCCCCACGCAGCGAGCGCGCTCGGCGTGGCGGTGGTCCATCAGCATTTCAACCTCGTTCCGCAGATTTCCGTTGCTGAAAACCTGTTTCTCACCCAGGGTCTGCCGCGTCGCGCCGGATTGTTCGTCGATTGGACGGAAACATTTCGCCGCGCGCGCGCACTGCTCGCCCGCGTCGGGCTGGACATCGACCCGCGCCGGGAAGTCAGCCAGTTGCGGCCCGACGAGGCCGCGATGGTGGCGATCGCCAAGGCGATAGGCGCCAACGCGAAGCTCATCATCCTCGACGAGCCCACCGCCGCGCTGCTGCCGGCGGAAGTCGCCGTGTTGTTTGGTCACATGCGCCGGCTCGCCGTCGAGGGGCACGCGTTTCTCTATGTGAGCCACAAGCTCGCTGAAGTATTTGAAATCGCCGACCGCGTCACGGTATTGCGCGACGGCCGCAACGCCGGCTGCTGGACGCGTGAGCAACTCTCGCGCCGCTCGATCATCGAGGCCATCGTCGGCTCGCAGAAATCCTTTCGAGAGGACGCCGCGGAGGCTCCCGTCGAGCCGGGCGCGGTGCTGCTGTCGGCGGCGGGCGTCAAGGGCGGACGCGTCGCAGACATGAGTTTTGAACTGCGCGCCCACGAGATTCTCGGCATCGCAGGTCTGCCGGGCGGGGGAGCCGAGGAAGCGCTCGATCTCCTGTATGGCCGCTATCTTATGACGGGCGGGCGTCTCGTCGTTTGCGGCAAGCAAGTTGCTCTGAAATCCCCGCGCGACGCCAAGGCGGCGGGACTCGCGCTGACGCCCAAGGACCGGCACGCGGAAAGCCTGCTGCCCGGCGCGAGCGTCAGGGAAAACATTTCGCTGCCCAACCTTGGCCAGTTCCTCACTGATCCTGTTCTGCGGCTGATCCGTCGCGCCAAGGAGCGCGCCGAAGCCGAGGCGATCGGACGGCGCCTGTCCGTCAAAATGGCGAGCGTCGAGGCGCCCATTCAATCTCTGAGCGGGGGCAATCAACAAAAAGCGATTCTGGGCCGCTGGCTCGCCAGCGGCGCCAGGATATTCATGCTCAATTCGCCTACCGCCGCGGTCGACATCGGCGCCAAGGCGGAAATTTACGCTTTGATCCGCAAGATCGCGGCCGAAGGCGCGGGCGTGATCTTCACCTCGACAGAGGTCGAGGAATTTCCGCGCGTGTGCCATCGTGTGCTGGTGTTCCGCGATGGCCGCATCGCCGGCGAATTGCTTGGCAAGGACGCGACCGAGGCCAACATTCTCAATCTCGCGGCCGGAGACAGCGAATGAACGCATTCACCGGCGCCTCCGCGCGAGCGCGAGTGGACTATACGGCGCTCTTCGCGCGCTTCGGCACGCTGGCTTCGCTGATCGCGTTGCTGATCGTATTCTCCCTCGGCCGTCCGGACGTGTTTCCGACCGTCAACAACCTGCTCAATATCATGAGCCAGATCTCCATTCTGGGGACGATGGCGTTCGGCCTCACGGTCTGTCTGGTGATGGGCCTGTTCGATCTCTCCATCGCCGCGATGGCGACGCTGGGAGGCTATGTCGCGACGTTCCTGCTAGTGCAATATCCCGACAGCGTCAGCGTTCCGGTCGCAGTGGCGGCGTCTCTGGTCACGGCGGCTTTGATCGGGATGATCAACGGCCTCATCGTCAGCTATCTCGGCATCTCGGCTTTCATCGCGACGCTGGCGACAGGATCGATCATCACCGGCGCCGTGCTGGGCGTCTCGGATTCCAAGACCATCATCACCGGCATTCCCGACGCGTTCATGGCCATCGGCCAGGGCGCGGTTTTCGGCGTCGCCAACCCGATCCTCATCATGCTGTCCGTCGGCCTGGCGCTTTGGGCGATGCTCGAACATACGCAGGTTGGCCGCCATCTCTACGCGATAGGCGGCAGCCTGGAGGCTTCGCGCCTGTCGGGCATTGCGGTCAAGCGCTATGCGCCGTTCGCGCTCGCCATTTGCGCGGCCTGCGCGGGGCTCGGCGGATTGATGGCGGCGGCGGTGCTGGGCGCGGGGCGGCCGCAGGGGGTAGGCGACGGTTATCTGCTCAACGCCTTCGCCTCGGTTTTCATCGGCGCCTCCTCCCTGCGGCCCGGCAAGTTTCATATTCTGGGCACGCTGATCGGCGTGCTGCTAATCGGCGTGATCAACAACGGGCTGTCGGTGATGGGCGTGCCGACCTATTGGCAATATATCGTTCAAGGCGTGCTGCTGGTGGCGGCGCTGTTCAGCGCCGGCGTGCTGACGATGCGAAGGCATTGACGACCCGCACAGACGTCACGACGCTCACCTCCCGAGCCCGCATATGGCCCGCACGGTGCGCCGGGAGCCGCAACCCAGATCATCGTCCCGCAACCGTCAGGCATCACTGCGCTTCTTGGCGACGCCAGCAATCCTAAGCCTTGCGGGAAGGCGGCACGAATAGCCAGGCGGCGGCGGCGGCGCCGACGCCGGCAAGCGCGATCACCCCGCCAAGCGCTCTGGGCGAGCCGTCGGCGAACAGGCCGAGAAGCCCCGAACCTGCGATCCCCGCGCCGTATTGCAGGGCGCCGACGAGCGCCGAAACCGTGCCCGCCCGTCGCGGGTAGGCCGCGAGGGCGCCGGCGATGGAATTGGCGACAACCAGACCGTTCATGGCCGTGAAAACGAACAGCGGCGCGACGAGGCCGGGCAGCCCGCCCGCGCCCGTCCACGCGGCGAAGGCCGCCCACAGGCCGGAAAGCGCGGCAAGACTGGCGCCCACGCGCAGCATCGTCACGACGCCAAAACGCGTGACGAACCGCGCGTTGATGAGGTTGGTCGCCATGATGCCGAGGATGCCGGAGCCGAACACGAACCCGTATGTTCGCGGCGTCAGCCCATAATATTCGATGTAGGCGAAGGGCGATCCCGCCACATAGGCGAAGACGCCGAAATAGAGGCAGGCGCCGGTGGCGGCGTAGCCGAGGATGCGCCGGTCGCCGAGCAGATGCCAATAGCTGCGCAGCGCGCCGGCCAGCCCGTCGCGCCGCCGCCGTCCCGGAGCCAGGGTCTCCGGCAACGTGAACAGCGCGGCGAACGTAGCGACGGCGATCAGGACGAGCAGCCAGAATAAACTGGGCCAGGCGGAATGGCGCAGGACTTCCGATCCGACGATGGGTCCGACCAGCGGCGCGATGGCCATCACCGTGATCAGCATCGACAGCATCTGCGCGGCGCGAGACCCTGCATAGAGATCGCGCACCATGGCGCGGGCTAGCACGACGCCGGCGCAGGCGCCCACGGCCTGCAGCACCCTCCATGCGATCATGACGCCTGCGGTCGTGGACAGCGCGCAGCCGGCCGACCCGACGGCGAAAAGCGCGATGCCGGCGGCCACCGGCCAGCGACGGCCATACCTGTCGCCAATCGGACCCCAGACCAATTGCCCGAGACTGAAGCCGATGAGATAGCCCGAGATCGTCCATTCCATCGTGCCCGGATCGGACGCAAGCGCGGCCGCCATCGTGGGAAGCGCGGGCAGATAGAGATCGGTCGAGATTGGGCCGAAAGCCATCAGGACGCTGAGGATCGCTAGCGTGCGAAGGCTTTGACGCTCCATCGCTACGGGAGGCACGGGCGCGATCATGGGGACGAGAGAGGCGACATCTACGCCCGCCTCTGCGGACGGCGACGGTTCTGCCGAAGCACGGGCGTTCATTCGTAGTTCTTCCCTTTGATTCCGTCACGCATCGCGCCCGCGCCGAACGTCTTCCGCCCCAAAGGTTTCTTGCGCCCCAAAGGTTTCTTGCGAGTTTAGCGCGGCAATACAGGCCTTCCTGCGCCCTGACTACAAACGGCTTTGTGATGAGTCCTACGCACGCCGCAGACCGCAAATGTCACGGCGCCATCCCCCGCGCCGGGGCGCGACCCTGCGCTGTCATATAGGACTCGATCTCCTCGATCTGCGCAGGCGACAGTCGGAGGCCAAGTTTGGAGCGGCGCCAGATAACGTCCTGCGCCGTCATCGCCCATTCTCGGCGCATGAGATATGTGATTTCCGTCTCCGTCAGCCCGGCGCCGAAGGCGCGGCCGAGATCGGCCGCCGTTTTCGCATCGCCAAGGATTTGCGTCGTCAGCGCGCCATAAGCCCGCGCGAGCCTGCGGATCAACTGCGCGTCGAGCGCGGGGTAGCGGGCGCGCAACGCCGCGACGAGCGCCTCATAACCCCACGCGGGAAAATCGCCGCCCGGCAACGTGGATTTTGCGGTCCAGGCGCCCGGACGGCTGGCCTTCGGCAAATGCGGGGTCAACAGGTTTATCGCGGATTCCGCCAACCGCCGATAGGTCGTGAGCTTGCCGCCAAATACGTTGAGGAGCGCGGCTCCGCCGTTCCCGGCGTCGATCTTCAGCACGTAGTCGCGTGTTGCGGCCTGCGCAGCCGTGGCGCCGTCGTCGAACAACGGACGCACGCCGGAATAGCTCCATCTGACCTGATCTCGGGTGACGGCTTTGAGGAAATAATCGCCCGCCGCCTTGCACAGGTAGTCGATTTCGTCGTCGGACGCCGCGACCGCGTCCGGGTCGCCAACATAGTCGAGATCGGTCGTGCCGATCAGCGTGAAATCGCGCTCGAAGGGGATGACGAAGAAAATACGCCCGTCGTCGTTTTGGAAGATGTAGCCTCGGTCGTGATCGAACAGGCGGTGCGTGACGATGTGGCTGCCCTTGACCAGACGCACGGTGGCGCGCGCGTTGGCCCCGACGACGCCGTTGAGCACGTCGCCCACCCAGGGGCCGGCCGCGTTGACGAGCGTGCGGGCGAAGATCTCATACGTTTCGCCGTAGGCGTGTTCTTGCATCGTCAGGCGCCATAGGCCCTCCTCGCGCCGGGCGGCGACGCAGGCGGTGCGCGTCGCGATCGTCGCGCCCCGGTCGGCGGCGTCGCGCGCGTTGAGCACGACGAGGCGGGAATCCTCGACCCAGCAGTCGGAATATTCGAAGCCAAGCGCGTATTCGGGCTTCAGCGGCGCCCCGGCGGGGTCGTTGCGCAGGTTCAGCGTGCAGGTCGCCGGCAACAATTTGCGCGCGCCCAGATGATCGTAGAGAAACAATCCGAGCCGCAGCAACCAGGCCGGCCGCAGGCCCTTGTGGTGCGGCAGCACGAACCGCAGCGGCCAGATGATGTGCGGCGCCATGCGCCAGAGCGTCTCGCGCTCCTGCAACGCCTCGCGCACCAGACGAAACTGGTAATATTCCAGATAGCGCAGGCCGCCATGGATCAGCTTGCTGGCCGCGCTCGACGTCGCGCCCGCAAGATCGCCCTTCTCGCAAAGAAACACTGACCAGCCGCGCCCGACCGCGTCGCGCGCGATGCCGCAGCCGTTGACGCCGCCGCCGATGACGGCGATGTCGACGGGTGCGGAAGCGCGGGTTGTGCCGGCGTCGTGCACATCCACTCCCGGCTCCGCACGAGGGGCCGCCCCATCCCGGCTGCTCGCGAACGGCGTCGTCTGATAAGGTTCGATCACGAAACTAGACTACGAGGGAATCGTTGGCTTTCCGTCATCACCAAGGCATTGAATCATCTTGCGCCGAAGCAGAATCGCCGGGTATCCAACAACTCGTATCGTCGGCGCGGCTGGACCGTCACGCTTCGCTCGCGGCGACGGGGGAGTTTTGCAGGTGCTCTAACGGGTCGAAACGGAAAAAGCGATCCGTAAATTCGCGTTTTCAAGAGCAGAATTAGGTGGATTCGCCGGGCTGCGCTTTTCACTTCGCCGCCCATCGCGTCACAATGCCCCAAGAGATCTGACCAAGAGATCTGACCAAGAGTTCTGACATGGCCGGCCATATCCTCGTCATCGACCAGGGCACCACTTCGACGCGCGCCATCGCCTTCGACGAGCGCGCGCGCGCGGTCGCCTGCGCGCAGCAGGAATTTCCCCAGATCTATCCGCATCCCGGCTGGATCGAACACGATCCCGAAGACCTCTGGCGCACAACGCTGGCGACTACGCGCGAGACCATCGCCGCCCTTGGCGGCCCTCAGAACGTCACAGCCATCGGCATCGCCAATCAGCGCGAGACCACGCTGATCTGGGATCGCAAGACCGGCGCGCCGATCTATAACGCCATCGTCTGGCAGGACCGTCGCACCGCCGACGCCTGCGCGGCGTTAGCGCGTGCGGGACACGCGGCGAGCGTTCGCGAACGCACCGGGCTGGTGCTCGATCCCTATTTCTCCGCCACCAAGATCGCGTGGATTCTCGATCACGTCGAAGGCGCCCGCGCCCGCGCCGCACGCGGCGAACTGGCGTTCGGCACCGTAGATGCGTTCCTGCTCTGGCGCCTGACCAAAGGCGCCGTCCACGCGACCGACGCCACCAACGCCTCGCGCACCTCTCTGCTCAACCTGCGCACAGGCGACTGGGACGATACGCTGCTCGCCATGTTCGGCGCGCCGCGCTCCGTGCTGCCGCAGGTGCGCGATACGGCGGGCGCCTTCGGCGCGACGGCCCCTGAGCATCTGGGCGCGGCGCTGCCGATTCTCGCGATGGCGGGCGATCAGCAATCAGCGCTCGTGGGTCAGGCGTGCCTCGCGCCGGGCATGGCCAAGGCGACTTACGGCACGGGCGGCTTTCTTCTGCTCAACACGGGCGAAACGCCGGTTCCCTCGCGCCACGGCCTGCTGACGACGATAGCCTACCAATTTGACGGCCGGCGAACTTACGCGCTCGAAGGCTCGATCTTCTCGGCGGGCGCGACGGTGCAATGGTTGCGCGACGGGCTCGGCATCATCGCCCACGCGGCCGAAGCGGGAGAGTTGGCCGCCGAGGCCGATCCCGAGCAAGAGGTTTATCTCGTCCCCGCCTTTGCGGGGCTGGGCGCGCCGCACTGGCGCGCCGACGCGCGCGGCGCCCTGCTGGGCCTCACGCGCGGCGCCACGCGCAAGGAGATCGCGCGCGCGGCGCTGGAGAGCGTCGGGTTCCAGACCGACGATCTCATCGCCGCGATGTCGGAGGATTTCCGGGCGAGCGGCGCGGCGCGGCCCCAAGCGGTCGTGCGGGTCGATGGCGGCATGGCGGCGAGCGACTGGACCTTGCAATTTCTCGCCGACATCCTGGGCGCGCCGGTAGACCGCCCATCCTGCAAGGAGACAACCGCGCTCGGCGCGGCGTTCCTGGCCGGCTGGCGCGCCGGGCTCTATCCCGCGCCCGACGAATTCGCGCGCTATTGGGGTCTCGACCGCCGCTTCATGCCGACGATGAGCGAGGCTGTCCGCAAGGCGCGCCGCGCCGGCTGGCGTGCGGCGGTGGCGGGGACGCTTCATCGCGGCGAGAGCGCGCCTTAAACGCCGCGCTCAAGATACGCCGTCAGGCGGCTTCCTGCTCGACCGGATTGCGCAAGACGCCAAGATTTTCGATCTCGACCTCGACGACGTCGCCCGGCTTCATCCAGAGCGGCGGCGTTCGCTTGGCGCCGACGCCGCCGGGGGTGCCTGTGACCAGCACGTCGCCGGGTTCCAGCCGGGTGAACGTCGAGCAATATTCGATCTGGCGCGCGATAACGAAGATCATCTGCTCGATGCGCGCCTCCTGCACTATTTCGCCGTTCAATCTGGTCTGAAGGCGCAGCCGCCCGATGTCGCCGAGTTCGTCGGGCGTCATCATCCAAGGCCCGAAGGCGCCGGTCGACGGGAAGTTCTTGCCCGGCGTGAACTGGTGGGTGTGACGCTGGAAATCGCGGACGCTGCCGTCGTTGTAGCAGGCGTAACCCGCCACATGGGCCATAGCCGACGCGCGGGAGATGTAGCGGCCCGGCGTGCCGATGACGACCGCAAGCTCGCCCTCGAAGTCGAGTTCCTTGGAGACACGGGGGCGCAGGATCGGCGCCAGATGTCCGGTTTGACTATTGGCGTAGCGGGCGAAGATCGTGGGATGTTCGACCTCGGCGCGGCCGGTCTCCCGGCGATGCGTTTCGTAATTGAGGCCGACGCACAGGATCTTGTCGGGGTTGGGTATGACCGGCAGCCAGATGAGCCGCTCGACAGGAGTCGTCGCGGCGTCCGCCCCGGCCTCCGCCACCCCCGCCAGCCCTGCGGCGACCGCCGCCTTCAGATCGCGGTAGCGACTGGCCAGGACGGCGCCGACGTCGATAAACGTCTGGCCCTCGATCCGTCCCCAGGTGATGCGTCCGTCGAGGCTTACCGTGGACAGTTTCATGCGGAGGCTCCCAGGGGAAGAGTTCGGGCCACAGGGGCGAGACGCTGCGCCGCCTCGACGACGAGGGCGGCAAGATCGTCGAATGTTTCGACGGCGCCGAAGACGTAGTGATCCGGCCGCACGAGCGCCGCCACGGCGCCGTGCCTGTCGAACCAGCCGGCCAGCACCCCGTCCCGCTCGAACAACATCGGCTCCCCCGACGCGAAACTGCCGACCGGGGCGATGGCGACGACCAGGAAACCGGCGCGCACCGCCGCCCAGCGCGCGTTCTCCGGCGGGCGGCCCTTGCTTCCGTCGATCACGAGCCGCCAGCCGGCGCCGGTGTCCTTGTCGAGCAACCGGATCGAGGCGCCGGTCACGATCCACGGCTGCGGGAACAGCGCGCCGCGCGCCGACGACTCACGCCGGGCGATTAAGCCCGCACGGATCGGGGGAATGATTTCCTGCCTTGTGAGGGTTTGGGGCCGTCCGCCGCCCTCGGCCAGCGCCAGCGCATCTCGCCGGCGCGCCGCCTCCGGGTTGCGCTCGCAGATCGTCTGGCCCACGGATTTGATACGCGTGGTCAGTTCTATCGTGTGCCGCTTGCGCTCGTCCGTGTACGTGTCGAGCAGGCTTTCGTCCGATGTTCCTTTCAGCACCCGGTCGAGCTTCCAGACCGCGTTCGTCGCGTCGCGCAAGCCCTGACACATGCCTTGGCCGAAAAACGGCGGTTGCTGATGCGCGGCGTCGCCGGCGATCAGGATACGGCCGCGCCGCCAGACATCGGCGACGAGCGCGTGGAACCGATAAGAGGCCGCCCGCCACAACTCGCCGTCCTCTGGCGCGAGCCACGGCGCCAGCAGCCGCCAGACCTCTTCGGGCCGCTCCATTTGCCGGCGATCTTCATCGGGCAGCAACATGATTTCCCAACGGCGGTGATTGCCGGGGCCGATGATGAAGCTCACCGGCCGCGCGGGATTGCAAAATTGCGCGGAGGTCGGGGGCAATTTGGCCAGCGCCTCCGCCCGCACGCGCACGTCGACCACGAGCCACGGCTCGTCGAAGCCGAGATCTTCGAGCGGGAAGCCCGCGATTTGCCGAACGGTGGAGGAGGCGCCGTCGCAGCCGAGCACATAACGGGCGCTTACGCGACGCTCCCGCTCGTCGGCGCCCCGGATCGTCGCCTCGACGCCCTCGCTCCGCTCGACCAGCCCGACGAGTTCCGCGTCCAGTTCCACCGAAACCGACGGGAAGGCCCCGGCGTGCCGGCGCAGTTCCGTCTCGACGGGCGGCTGGGAGAACACCATGCTGGGCGTGTAGCCGAGCGGGTAAGGCGCCGGCGCCATGTCGATGCGCCGGATGACCTGACCCTCGACGCCGAAATGCTGCGACGCCGTGAACGGCTCGACATGAGGCGAGATCGCCTCGGCGAGGCCCATATTGTCGAAATGCCGGAAAATCTCATGGTCCAGCGCGATGGCGCGGGGCTTGGCGTAGACCGCGTTCGAACGTTCGATCACCAGCGTCTTGTGCCCCAGCCGGCCGAGCGAACCGGCGGCGACGGCGCCGCAAGGCCCGAAGCCGACGACCAGCACATCGAAGGTAGGCAGGTCCGTCACGACGTTCTCGCCAAAGGGTCGCATGGCCCGGAGGCGAACGGCACGCTCGTCTGCGCCTTTTTGCAGGCCTCCGACTTTGGCGGCGCGACGCCCCAGTGATCGGTCCGGCCGGGCGGCCAGACCCATTCGTGGGGGCCTTTGACGACGTAACTCTCATCCACCTGGAGCACCTCGGCAGTGTATTCGACCACGACGCCCGTCGGATCGACAAAATAAGCGAACGCATTGTCGCCGGGACCATGACGCCCGACGCCCCAACCGAGCGGATAACCCCGGTCGATCATGCGGCCCGCGCCACGCATCGTCGATTCCAGATCCGGCATCTGAAAGGCGACGTGGTTGAGGCCGTTCACGGCGGCATCGGCGAGAACGATGGTGTGATGATCGCTGCGGCAACGCAGAAAGTTCATCGCTTTTGAACGGTCCGTCAGGCGGAAGCCGAGCGCGTCCTGGTAGAAGGCGGACAGCGCCGGCAGATCCTGGCTATTGATGTTGACATGCGCCAGACGCTCCGGCCGGTCGGGCGCGCATCGCGCCGACTTTCGCCGGTCGCCGAAAACGAATTCGAGATGACAGCCCTGCGCCTCCCGCACCATGAAAGCCTCGCCGCCGGAGGGCGCGCTACAGGGGGCGAGGTCGCGCACGAGCGGACAACCGGCGGCGCGCATCCGTGCGTGCAACGAAACGAGATCTTCGCGCGACCGCACGCGAAAGGTGATCTTGCACAGAGCGGGGCCGTCGCCCGCGATCAGCGACAGCACGTGAAAATCGTCGCCCGTCGCGGCCAGAAACAGCCTGCCGTCCGCTTCGGCGACGAAATCCAGTCCCCAGACCTGGGTATAGAAATCCGCCGAGCCGCGCAGGTCGGGCGTCGTCAGCTCGACGCTGCGCAGGGCCACGACCGGGAACGCCGACATCGCTAACTCCCTTGGGAAAGTAAAAGGGCGGGCGCCTTCAGCCGATCATTCCCGGGATCGCCGTCATGCCGCCAGCCTCCACGCCGGCGATCGCGCATATTTCGTCCTTGTCGCCGACATCGCCCGACACGCCGACGGCGCCGACGACCCTGCGCTCCGCATCGAGGATCAGGACGCCGCCGGGCGAGGGCGCCATGCGCCCGCCCGCGACCGTGGAAAGGACCGCAATGAAGGTCGGGTTCTTCGCCGCCCGTTCGGTCAGTTCGCGCGAGCCAAAGCCCATGCCGAGCGAGCCCCAGGCCTTGGCGAAGGCGATGTCGAAGCGGACGATGCCCGCCCCATCCTCGCGCTTGAAGGCGACGAGATGGCCGCCGGCGTCGAGCGCCGCCACGGCCAGAGGCGCAAGGTTGAGCCGGCGGCCTTCGGCCAGAGCGGCGTCGAGGATGAGGGAGGCGCGGGAAAGGGAAAGCAAAGGCGGTTTCCTTCTTGGCGACAGGATCAAACGAACATCGACAGCACGCCGAGTTCGCTCGCCGGGCGCGGAATGCGAAAACTGACCGTTCGCCAGTCTGTCGCAGCCGGCCGGAAGAGACAGTCGTGCAGCCAGCCCTTTAGCCTTGGCCATGCGTCGATGTCGATGTCGCAGGAGAGCGCCAGCGTCATGACGGCGGCGATATTGAGATCGGCGACCGTGAAACGGTCGCCAAGCACATAGGGGCTTTGTGCGAGCCGCTTCTCCAGCACGCCCCAGGGCCGCGACAGCTTCCTGAGCGCGATCTCCACTTCCGCAGGACGGCGCACCTCGGCGTCGAAAAGTTTGAGATTGGCCGCCGCCAGCAAGAGCGGCTTTTCGATCTCGCTGAGCGCCCAGAAACTCCACTGCGTCGCCAGCGCGTCCTCCTGGTGCGACTGCGGTGCGAGCGGGCCGCCGAACTTGCGCGCGAGATAAAGATTGATCGCCAGCGATTCGAACAGCCGGAAGCCGTCATCGTCGAGAACGGGCACGCGGCCGTTCGGATTGATCGCAAGGAAGGCGGGTTCGCGCGTCTCGCCGCTCTGGAAGTTGGTGGGCGCGCTCTCGTAAGCGACGCCAAGCTCCTTGAGCATCCAGGCGCAGCGATTGGCGCGCGAATGCATCGAGCCGTAAAGCGTGATCATCGACGCCTTCCCTGGTTGACCGGGCTTCTCACAAGGCGGCTTCGGGAACGAAGATGCCGTGGAAGCCCTCGTGCACGCGGCACGGGAACCTCACGACGGCGACCGGCCCCCGGCTGAGGTTGCGCGCGTCGAGGATCACGAGGTCGGAGCGGTTTTCCGTTCGCCGACCGACGATGGAAAGCAGCCACCCGTCGCCCTCCACGTCGCCGCCCGGGCGCGGCACGAAACAAGGCTCCTCGGGCGAAGCGTCGGGTCCGGCGTAAAAATGGTCGAACTTGCCGGTTTCCTCGTCGAAATGGCAAAGGCAGGTGAACGGCGGCCCCTTGGGCCCGGGCGCCAGCATCGGCCCCAGCTTCGGATGGCTCGTGCCGAACCAGAAGTGGCGCAGCTTGCGCATGGCGAAGCGTGCATCGATGACGGGCATCTCGCCGATATGGTCGATGAAGCGGCGGATTTCGATTTCCCCGCCCTCGCTCATGAGATCAATCGTCCAGCGCTCGCCAAACGGCGGCTTTTCGTGCGCATGAGGATTGTGCAGATCGGGGAACTGGCTGAGCCATCCCGATTCGTTCACGAAATGATCGAGGTGCAGCCGCCCGCCGTCTTCCCAGGCGTTGAAAGTGTGCGTCTGCATCGCGAGTTTCGGCGCGGTGAACCAACGCAGCCCGGCGACGCCTTTGTCACGGGGAATGACGGCGATATGGGTCCTACGGCTGTTGTCCCAGTGCCAGTACGGCTCGCCTTGCTTAACCCGGTCCCAGTCGCAGACCATCGGACAGATCACGAAGGCGATGAAATTTCGCGACACCAGGAAATCGTGCACCATGGAGCAATAAGGCGCCTTGAAACGCTCGGTGCGGGTGAATTCGCCGGACGGCGAAATGAAGTAAAGCTCGATCTCGTCGCTCGCCTCGCCCTCGCAATTATAGGCGAAGGCGATGCATTCGCCCGTCACGGGGTCGAGCTTGGGATGGGCGGTGAACGTGCGGCTCTTCAACTGACCCTGAAAGTCCACTTCGCCCTTGGTTTCCAGCGTAAGCGGATCGAGTTCGTAGGGCCGGCCCGCTTCTTTCAGCGCATAGAGACGGTTGTGGTGCCATAACACCGAGGTATTGGCGGTGTTGGCGTCCTCGCCGGCCACTTCGGGCGAATCGGTGAAGGGGTTGCGATAGGCGCCGAACAGGGCGCGCCGGGCGTCGCGCTCGATCAGGAATTTTCGGGTGCGGACGTAGCGCATCGTCAGATCGGCATGGCCGTTCTGGAGGCGCACCATATGGATCATGCCATCGCCGTTGAGAAAGATGTCCTTGCCCAGAAGCGGGGGATAGGCGTGGTCGGCGCTGTTGCGGTAGAAGGCCCCGTTGAGTTCCGGAGGGAGGGAGCCGATCACTTCGAGATCGTGCACCTGCCCTTCGATGCGCACGGGCGCGGCATAGCCGTTGAAAACGACGTCCTTGGGAAATTGCAGCCCGGTCGGGGGCGAAACGTGCTCGGTCATGGTGGGCTCCTGGGGTCGAGGCGGTCAGACGATCGGGGCGAGTTCAGCGGGGCGGGCCTGCAATTGCAGGCGAAGCAGAGCCAGCAGGCAGAGGGCTATCGCGGAGACCGCCGCCGCCGCCCAGCCCAGACCCGCATAGCCAAACGTCGTGACGATAAATCCCCCGACCGCCGGACCCGTGCAGGACCCGATCATCATCATCGCCGGCGTCGCGGCGACCGCGCGTCCGCTCGTGTCGAGGCGCGACAGCAGCCCGAACAGGAAAATATGGGTGAAGATCACCACCGAGACGAACATCGCCCCGGCGACGGCGTAAGGCGCAAAGGCGCTGGCGGACGTGAGCGTCAGGGCCAGCACGGCCTGTAGGACGGGCCCCGCAAAGCCGACCGCGATCGGCGAGAGCCGGGATTGCGACAGCGCGGCGAGCGCGCCGGGAAACAGGTTGATGAAGCCCAGGGCGATCAGCACGCCGTTGACGCTCGCCGCGCCGAAGCCATGCGCGAGTCCCACCTGTTGCAGAAACG
>JAYVYJ010000041.1:0-3929 GCA_043784465.1 Hyphomicrobiales bacterium | reverse complement strand
AGGCGACGGCTGACCGAGACCCGCGCGACTTGCCGCCTGTTCGACACGCCGACCCTCGTGCACGAACTGGAGGACGCCTATCGCGGGATGTTCGCCGATTATAAGTCCGCGCGTCTACCGACGCCAAACCTCAACAATCTCCATCATTATCAGGAGATTGGCGTCGCGTTAAGCGCGGGCGAACTGGCGGACGAGAAATATCTGGGCGTTTATGCGCACGAAATTGGACGCCGGCACGCCATCAGCCCATTGCATTCCGACGGGCGAGCGTGGGACGGGCAGCGGGCTGATGCTCACGAAAAGTTTTGATCAAGCGGCTTGTTTTTGTGTGCAGTGCAGCGTAGACATGGGGTGCGGCGTTCGCGCCGTATGCCCTCCTAGGGCGTTTCCTCCCTAGACTCGGGGCCGCCGTCTTATGACTGCGGCCTCCTTTTTTAGGGGAATCGCGCAGCTTCCTTTATTGCGACTGCGATCAAAGACTTGGCCACTTTTTTCTCGTTTTCTCGGAAACCAAGCTGCCTCGTTTTCGGACGAGTTCGGGAGCCTCCGCTTCACGTAAGCGACGCTTCCCCTTAACTTTATGTAACTCCGCGCACGATTAGACTTCCGGAGCGTTCAAACGGAGACCAAAAGAGTCCGCGCCAGCCGCCGCCACACCAGCGCCGCCGCCGCGAGGTCTTCAATCGCCGCGCCCACCGACTTGAACAAGGTAATCTCAGAATCGTCGCGCCGTCCCGGCGCGCCGCGTCCCAAAGCCGCGAGGTCGGCGACGACGGCGGAAGGCGCGAGCGCCCTGCTCGCCAGCGCCTGCGCGACGTCGCCACCCTCTGTCAGAGCTGCGGGCGTGTCGATAAAAATGCGCGCCCGCGTCAGGGCCAGATCGTCGGCTTCCCGCATCGTCATATTGAACGCCCCGACAAGGTCGACATGCACGCCGGGCCTAAGCCATGCGCCCTGAATGAGAGGGACGGTCGAGAGCGTGGCGGCGCTAACTATGTCGGCTCCCTCCACCGCCGCTTGCAGACTTTCTTCGGCGCGGGCGCAAAAACCCTCCGCCGTCAGCGCCGAGGCGAGACGCTGCGCGCCTTCGGGATTTCGGTTCCACACGGTGATGTCGTCAATTGGACGGACGGTGCCGTGCGCGCGCGCGAGAAAGGGAGCCAAAGTCCCAGCGCCGATCAGCGTGAGCCGCCGCGCGTCGCGGCGGGCCAACCACTTGGCGGCCAGCGCCGAAGCGGCCGCGGTGCGCCACAACGTCAGCCTTGTCCCGTCGAGTACGGCGAGTGTTTCCCCCGTGCGTCCGTCCTGGAGCACATAGAGACCCTGCACAGCGGGCTTACCTAACGCGCCGTTTCCAGGAAACACATTGACGATCTTGACGCCGAGCAGTCCGTCGCCCCAGGCCGGCATCAAGAGATGCGTGGCCTCGGGGGCGTCGGCTACGGGGATGGCGTGATGGTGACGGGTCGGGGCGGTCCATCCGGCGCGGAAGGAGTCGTCGAGCGCGGCGATCAGCGCGGGAAAATCCAGCGCAGCGTCGATTTCGTCGGCGTTTATGAACAGCATCAGGCGCGCACGAGCGCTGGCGAAGTAACGATGCGGGCGGCCTGCAATTCCTGCCGCAGCCGCATCACTTCGGCCTCCGCCAAGCGGGCCGCGCGGCGGCGATCGCCCTGACCCAGCCACGTGACGACCCCGCCGGCGAGGGCGCCGAATGCGGCGGCGGCGAAGATCACGGCATATTGCGGAACCTCAAGCGGCGCCAGCAAGTCCCGTCCCGTCGGATCGAAGCCGACCGTCACCCAGCCCCGATTCGCAAATGCGAAGGCGAGGAGGACAGCCGCGGTGGGCAGGAGGAAGAGAAGCTTGAGGACATTCATGTTCAGCGGTTTCTTATGCCGCAATCCCAAGCCAAGGCCAAGGGTCAAGTCGGGGCGTTTATTTTGAAGGCGAGACCTGATACAGGCGCGCCATGACAAAAACGGCGCTGGAGCGAATCCGCAATTTCTCGATTGTGGCGCACATCGACCACGGCAAGTCGACGCTTGCAGACCGGCTGATTCAGCAGACCGGTACGGTCGCCGCCCGTGACATGGTCGAGCAGGTGCTCGATTCCATGGACATCGAGCGCGAGCGCGGCATCACCATCAAGGCGCAGACGGTCCGGCTTGAATACAAGGCCGACGACGGGGAGACCTACATTCTCAATCTGATGGACACGCCCGGCCACGTCGATTTCGCCTATGAGGTCTCGCGCTCGCTCGCCGCCTGCGAGGGTTCGCTGCTGGTCGTGGACGCCACGCAGGGCGTCGAGGCGCAGACGCTCGCCAACGTCTATCAGGCGCTGGACGCCGGTCACGAGATCGTCGCCGTGCTCAACAAGATTGACCTGCCTTCCGCGGACCCCGAGAAGATCAAGGAGCAGATCCAGGAGGTGATCGGCATCGACGCCTCCAACGCAGTCGAGATTTCCGCCAAGACCGGCCTCAACATCGACAAGGTGCTGGAGGCGATCGTGCGCGATCTGCCCGCTCCCAAGGGCGACCGCGATAAGCCGCTAAAGGCTTTGCTGGTCGACAGTTGGTACGATTCGTTTCTGGGCGTCGTCGTGCTCGTGCGCGTGTTCGACGGGGTGCTGAAGAAGGGCATGAAGGTGCGCATGATCGGCGCGCAGGCGACCCACGAGGTCGACCGGATCGGCGTATTTCGCCCCAAGATGCAGGAGCAGGCGGAACTTGGCCCCGGTGAGGTCGGCTTCCTAACCGCGCAGATCAAGCAGGTGGCCGACACCCGCGTCGGCGATACGATCACCGAGGAACGCCGCCCGACCACCGACATTCTTAGAGGTTTCAAGCCCGCGCAGCCAGTGGTGTTCTGCGGCCTCTATCCCATCGACGCCGCGGATTTTGAAACTCTGCGCGCCGCGATGGGGCGGCTCAGGCTAAACGACGCGAGCTTCTCGTTCGAGATGGAAACCTCCGCCGCACTGGGCTTCGGTTTCCGTTGCGGGTTCCTGGGGCTTTTGCATCTGGAGATCATCCAGGAGCGGCTGACGCGCGAGTTCAACCTCGACCTTATCGCGACTGCCCCCTCGGTGGTTTACATGGTGGGCTTGAGCGACGGGACGGAGCTCAGCATTCACAACCCCGCCGACCTGCCCGACGTGATGAAGATCAAGTATATCAACGAGCCATGGATCAAGGCGACGATCTTCACTCCCGACGAATATCTGGGCTCGATCCTCACCCTCTGCCAAGAACGGCGCGGCGAACAGGTGGACCTCAGCTATGTCGGGACGCGCGCGATGGTGGTCTACCATCTGCCGCTCAACGAAGTTGTGTTCGACTTCTATGACCGCCTGAAGTCGATCTCGAAGGGCTATGCGTCGTTCGATTATCAGATTTATGAATATCGCGAAGGCGATCTCGTCAAGCTATCGATTCTGGTCAACGCCGAGCCGGTGGACGCGCTGTCGATGCTGGTCCATCGCTCGCGCGCCGACTCGCGCGGCCGGTCGATGGTGGAGAAGCTCAAGGACCTGATCCCGCCGCACATGTTTCAGATCCCATTGCAAGCAGCGGTCGGGGGTAAGATCATCGCGCGCGAGACGATTCGGGCTTTGCGCAAGGACGTGACGGCCAAGTGCTACGGCGGAGACGCAACCCGCAAGCGCAAGCTGCTGGAAAAGCAGAAAGCGGGCAAGAAGCGGATGCGGCAGTTCGGCAAGGTCGAGATACCGCAGGAGGCGTTCATCGAGGCGCTGAAGCTTTAGCGCCAAGTCCGCTTGCGCTGACGGGGGGGCGGGTGCTAAGCGGCCAACCTCACGGAGGGGTGGCCGAGCGGCTGAAGGCGCACGCCTGGAAAGTGTGTATGCGGGAAACCGTATCGCGGGTTCGAATCCCGCCTCCTCCGCCACGGTCTAAGCCGTT
>JAYVYJ010000040.1:0-26859 GCA_043784465.1 Hyphomicrobiales bacterium | reverse complement strand
GACGTTTCCTCACATGCGGAGTTCAGCAACCCATGCCGTTCACGCTTTCGCTCAACACCAACCCCTTCATCAACCGCTTCGCCGAGCCGGAAGATCTGATCGAGGCCATCGCTCGGCTTCAGATCCGCGACGTGCAACTCACCCATGATTTCATCAACCCGTCTTGGCCCGCCCCCACGGTGCGCGCGCTGACGCGCCGGATGGGCGCGGCGCTGCGGCGCACGGGCGTGCGGGTGACTTCGTGCATGATCGGGCCTTATGCGCGGCTCAACCATTTCGGCCATCCCGAGCGCGAGGTCCGGCGCTACGCGATCAACTGGTTCAAGACTTTCGCCGACGTGGCCGCAGATCTTGGCGCGGGGGCGCTGGGCGCGCCGTTCGCGGTGTTCACCTATCGCGATTTCGACGATTCCGCGCGCCGCGAGGCGCTGATCCGCGTCGCCATCGAGGGCTGGCGGGAAGTCGCCGAGCACGCTCACGAAGCGGGGCTGACCTATCTGTTCTGGGAGCCGATGTCGGTTGGCCGCGAATTCGGCGCGACGATCGAGAGCGCGCTGGCGCTTCAGCAGCGGCTCGAAGAGGCGGGCTTTCCCATTCCCATGCGGATGATGGCCGACATCGACCACGGCGACGTGAGCAGCGCCGATCCCGCCGATTACGACCCCTACGCCTGGGCGCGCGCGGTCCCTCGGGTTTCCCCGATCATCCACATCAAACAATCGATGATGGACAAGAGCGGCCACAGGCCATTCGTGGGCGAATATAACGCAAAGGGCCGCATCCAGCCCGAAACGCTGCTGGGCGCGCTGCGCGAGGGCGGCGGGGGGGACAACGAGCTTTGTCTGGAGCTGTCTTTCAAGGAACGCGAACCCGCCGACCGGCAGGTGCTCGCCCAGATCGCAGAATCGATTGAATTCTGGCGGCCTTTCGTGGCGACGGGCGCGGGCGATCTCAATCCGACACGATGAAATCGGCGGGCTTCGAGTTCTCGCGCATGAAGCGGCCGTTCGGCAGGTCGTTGCCTTCGACCTTGGCTGCGATCTCTTGGTCGGACAGGCCGTAGCCGCGCCAGCGCGCGATCAACCGGCGGCGCAATTCCGCCTCGGGCACGTCGAGCGAAACGGCGACGTCGTACAGCGCATGCAGTTGCAACCACGGCGGCGCGGCGAGCAGCAGATAATTGCCCTCCACGATCAGCGTCTTCACCTCGCGCCCGATCATACGCGCGCCGGCGCGCGAGATTTCGAGGTCGCGGTCGAACGCGGGGACGGCGATCTCGTCTTCCTCGTTGCGGCGCAGGCGTTGGAGCATGGATTGCAAGCCGCCGACGTCGAACGTTTCGGGAGCGCCCTTGCGCGCGCGCAATCCCCGGGCGACGAGCAGGCCGTCGTCGTAGTGATAGCCGTCCATCGGCAAAACGGCGGCGCCCGGCAGCGCGGCGGCGAGGCGCTCGGCGAGCGTCGATTTGCCCGAGCCCGGCGCGCCGACGACGGCGACGATGCGTCGGACCGGCGTGGCGGTTTCCGCGAGGCGCCGGGCGAGATCGTCAAAGGTCACCAAAAGCCTCCCTAATGCAGCTTGACGGTGGGGCGGGGCCGCACGCCTGGCGCGACCAGACCCAGCAACGTGCGCAAGCGACCATGCAGCGCGGCTTCGTGCATCTTGTAGAGGCTGCGATACATCAGGCGTGCGAACAGACCCTCGACGAAAAGTCCGCGCCCGACCAGCGCGCCCATCAGCGAGCCGACGGTGCTGTAGGCGCCCAGCGACACAAGCGAGCCGAAGTCGCGGTAGACGAAGTCCTTGAGCGGGCGCTTCTCGACGATGTTGCGAAGCTGGACGAACATGAACTCGGCCATCTGATGCGCAGATTGCGCGCGCGGCGGCACGGGCTGGGGAAACCCGGGGCGCGGGCACGAGGCGCAGTCGCCAAGCGCGAACACGGAATCGTCGCGCGTCGTCTGGAGCGTCGGGCGCACCAGCAGTTGATTGACGCGGTTGGTCTCCAGCCCGCTTAAGTTGGCCAGCACCGCCGGCGCCTTCACGCCCGCCGCCCAGACGACGAGGTCGCTGGGGATCAATTCGCCGGTCGCCAGCACCACGCCGTCCTTGCGCACCTCGGCGACGCGCGCGCCCGCGCGCACCTCGACGCCGATCTTTTCGAGCAGCTTTTGCGTCGCCTCGGAGATGCGCTCGGGCAGCGCGGGCAGGATGCGCGGAGCCGCTTCAATCAGGACGATTTTCAGGTCGCGCTCCGCGTCGATGCGGTCCATGCCGTAGGCGATGATGTCGCGGGCGGTGTGATGCAGCTCGGCGGACAGCTCCGTGCCCGTCGCGCCCGCGCCGATGATGGCGACATGCAACTGGCCGGGGGCGATGGCGGCGTCCTGAACCTGCGCTTTCAGCATGGCGTTGACCAGCCGGCGATTGAAGCGTGTCGCCTGCTCGGGCGTCTCCAGCGGCACGGCGAATTCGGCGGCGCCGGGCGTGCCGAAATCGTTGGTGATGCTGCCGATGGCGATCACCAACGTGTCGTAGGGAATCGCCGAGGGCGGGCTGATCTGGGCGCCCTCGTCGTCATGCAGCGCGGCCAGCGAAATCGTGCGGGCGTCCCGGTCCAGCGCGGTCAACTCGCCCAGGCGGAAGCGGAAATTGTGCCAGTGGGCCTGCGCAAGGTAATTCAGTTCGTGCTGCGAACGCCGCAGGCTGCCGGCGGCGATGGCGTGCAGCAACGGCTTCCAGATGTGGGTGCGGCTTTTGTCGACAAGCGTGACCTCGACGCGGCCCGATTTGCCGAAAGCATCGCCCAGCTTGGTGGCCAGCTCAAGCCCCCCGGCGCCGCCGCCGACGATCACGATGCGATGCGAGGGAGAATCCGACATTCAGCGCCCTTTGGCTGGCAAGGCCGCCAAATTGCCACAAGGGCGGCGGCTTGGCGAGGCGCCATGCTGCGGCGCGGCAGAAATTAGATGCAGCGGGCCCGTCGGCGGAACGGAGCATTCCGGGTTTGCGTCGCTCGCCTCGCGTTTTGAGCGAAGCCAGGCAATCCCGCCGCGCCGTGATCGAAAGCGGGTCCAAATAGCGAGGTGCGGCGGAAGCGGGGATCGCTTCGCTCCGCTCGCACGCAATATCCCTCCAAAGGAGATCGCGCTTTAGCTCTCCCCTCTGGCGCTCATCGTCAAGAGGTCGTAGCTCGCGACCGTCTCCCCGTTCTGGTTGAACAATTCGACGTCCCAGCGCACCTCGCCATATTCGGGCTTCCGCGCCGCCTGTTTCTGCTTCACCGTCAGGCGCACGCGCAACGTATCCCCCGGCGAGACAGGTTTGAGGAAGCGCAGATTGTCGAGCCCGTAATTGGCGAGCAGCGGTCCGGGCGCGGGATCGACGAACAGGCCCGCCGCGAAGGACAGCAACAGATAGCCGTGCGCGACGCGGCCAGGGAAGAACGGGTTGGCCTTGGCCGCCGCCTCGTCCATGTGCGCGTAGAAATTGTCGCCGGTGAAGGCGGCGAAATGTTTGATGTCTTCCAGCGTGACGAGGCGCGAGGCGGTCTCGACCGTATCGCCGAGGTTTAGCGCCTCGAAACGGCGGCGGAACGGATGCTCGGGCGTGACGGGCGCCGGCGCCCCCTTCATCCAGCGGCGCGTCAGGGCGGAGAGGAGCGCGGGCGAGCCTTGTAGCGCGGTCGTCTGGAGATAGTGATAGACGCCGCGCAGGCCGCCCATCTCCTCGCCCCCGCCCGCGCGGCCGGGGCCGCCATGGACGAGGCCGGGCATCGGCGAGCCATGCCCGGTCGATTCCTTGGCGCAATCGCGGTCGAGGATCAGCAATCGACCGTGATAGGGCGCGACGCCGAACACGAAGGCTTCCGCTACGGCGGCGTCGTAGGTTACGAGCGAGGCGACGAGGCTGCCCTCGCCCTTCGCCACCAAGGCTATCGCTTCGTCGAGCGTGTCATAGGCCAGCACCGTCGCGACGGGGCCGAACGGCTCGACCGCGTGGACGCGGCGAGCGTTGGCGGGATCGCGGGCGCGCAGCAAGACCGGGGCCATGAAGGCGCCAGGCCCCGTATCGCCGTCGAGAGACCCGTGGACGATCTCGACTTCGTCGCCGACCACAGCGATAGCGGCCGCCACCGCCGCGCGCTGGCCCGTGGAGACCAGCGCGCCCATACGGGTGGAGTCGAGGCGGGGATCGGCGGGGACGTACTCGCCCAGCTTGGCCGACAGCGCGGCGATGACGGCGGTTTCATGCGCGCTCGGGACGAGAATGCGGCGGATGGCGGTGCATTTCTGCCCGGCCTTCACGGTCATCTCTCGCACAACCTCGCGGACGAACAGATCGAACTCGGGCGTTCCCGGCGCGGCGTCGGGTCCCAACACGGCGGCGTTGAGCGAATCACGCTCGGCGATGAAGCGGACCGCGTGGCGCGACACGGCGGGATGGTCGCGCAGCTTCCCCGACGTTTCGAGCGAACCGGTGAAGGCCAGCACGTCCTGCCCCGTCAGGTGTTCGAGCAGGTCGCCGACGCCCCCGGCGACGAATTGCAGCGCGCCGTCCGGCAAAACCCCGGAATCGACGATTTGCCGGACGAGCGCCTCGGCCACATAAGCCGTCGCGGTCGCGGGCTTGGTGATGACCGGCACGCCCGCCAGCAGCGCGGGCGCGAGCTTTTCCAGCAGGCCCCAGACGGGGAAGTTGAAGGCGTTGATGTGGACCGCGACCCCTTGCCGGGAGTTGCGCACATGCAGGCCGACAAAGCCGCCTCCTTTCGACAGCCCCTCCACCTCGCCGTCGATGACGAAACGCTCGCTCGGCAATTCCCTCCGCCCGCGAGAGGCGTAGGCGAGTAGGACGCCGATGCCGCCCTCGATGTCGGCGGCGTTGTCGCGCCGCGTGGCGCCGGTATCGAACGCCAGTTGGTAAAGCGCCTCCTTGGCGCCGTTCAGGTAAGTCGCCAGCGTCTTCAGCAGATCGGCGCGCTGGTGGAAGGTCATCGCGCGCAAAGCCGGGCCGCCCACCTGCCGCGCGTGGCGCGCCATCGCGGCGAAATCCAGCCCGGCGCTGGAGATATGCGCGACTGTGCGCCCGTCGATGGCGCTGGGGATGGCGACGAGGCCGGAGGTCGGGGCGATCCAGCGGCCTTGCGCGAAACTGCAAAGGACGGGCGCCTGTTGCGCGGCGGAGACTTCGGGCATGCTGGCTCCCCAGGAGGACCCGCCGAGATCTTAGCGTCCGGCTATCGGTCGGTTGACAACACCTGTTTCCAGCATAATCATTAACCGATTGGTCGGTTAATTCAAGCGTTGTCGGTGAGGGGGCGGAACTGATGAGTGCGCGCACGCCGCAGGAGACGGCCGAACTCGCCGCCCGTTCGATGTGGGCGACCGACAACGCCAGCCAATGGCTTGGCATGGAGATCGTCTCCGTCGGCCCCGGCGTCGCCACCCTGGCGATGAACGTCGGCGAGGCGATGACCAACGGGCACGGCGCGGCGCACGGCGGCTTCATTTTTGCTCTGGCCGACAGCGCCTTCGCCTTCGCCTGCAATTCTTACGGCGAGACCACGGTCGCCGCGCATTGCGCGATCACGTTCATCCGCCCCGGCCGACGCGGCGGACGGCTGGAGGCGACAGCGCGCGAACTCTCGCGCGTCGGGCGCTCGGGCGTCTACGACGTGACGGTGAGTTGCGAGGGCGAGATTATAGCCGAGTTTCGCGGCCATTCGCGCGCCGTCGGCGGCTCATTTCTTGACCTGTCCCCAAACAACCCCAGCGGGAGGACTCCGTGAACGATCATTTCGACGCGGGCGAACGCGCCTCGCGCGACCAACTGATGTCCTGGCAACGCGAGCGGCTGGCGCGCACCCTGGCTCAAGTCTATCAGAACGTGCCCCATTACCGCGCTGCGTTCGACGCGCACGGCGTGCATCCGGACGATTTCCGCGAAGTCGCCGACCTCGCGAAATTTCCTTTCACAGGCAAGACCGACCTGCGCGACACCTATCCGTTCGGCCTCTTCGCCGTTCCTCGCGAGCGGATCGTGCGTCTGCACGCATCTTCCGGCACCACCGGCAAGCCGGTCGTCGTCGGCTACACGCGGGCCGACATCGACATGTGGGCCGACGTGGTGGCGCGCTCGCTGCGGGCGGCGGGGGTGCGGCCCGGCATGATGGTCCATATCGCCTATGGCTACGGCCT
Source organism: Hyphomicrobiales bacterium (assembly GCA_043784465.1). GTDB lineage: Bacteria > Pseudomonadota > Alphaproteobacteria > Rhizobiales > Beijerinckiaceae > Roseiarcus. The sequence goes on along the minus strand of JAYVYJ010000040.1, from coordinate 20,659 downwards.
GTTCACCGGGGGGCTGGGCGCGCACTACGGCGCGGAGAAGCTTGGTTGCGCCGTCGTGCCGGTGTCGGGCGGCATGACGGAGCGGCAGGTCAGCCTGATTCACGATCTAAAGCCCGACGCCATCATGGTGACGCCAAGCTACATGATGGCCTTGCTTGAGGGTTTCAGGAAGGCCGGGCTCGACCCGCGGAAAAGTTCTCTGCGTTACGGCATATTCGGCGCCGAGCCCTGGACCAACGCGATGCGGGTCGAAATCGAACGCGCCTTCGATCTCGACGCCACAGACATTTACGGCCTTTCGGAAGTGATCGGCCCCGGCGTCGCGCAGGAATGCGTGGAGACCAAGGACGGGCTGCATATCTGGGAGGATCATTTCTATCCCGAGGTGATCGATCCCGTCACCGGCGACGTGTTGCCCGAGGGAGCGAAGGGCGAACTGGTGTTCACCTCGCTGACCAAGGAAGCGTTTCCCATCGTGCGCTACCGGACGCGCGATCTCACAAGGCTGTTGCCCGGCACCGCGCGTCCCCACTTCCGGCGCATGGAGAAGATCACCGGGCGCTCGGACGACATGATTATTCTGCGCGGCGTCAACGTGTTTCCCACGCAAATCGAGGAATTGCTGATGGAGACGGCATGGTGCGCCGGGCATTATCAGATCGAACTGATACGGCCCGCGTTGATGGACGAGATGATCGTCCACGCCGAAGTGCGCGGGGAAATGTGGGGGCAGCCGGGAGACGCCGCCGAGGAGCTGGCGGCGCGGATCAAAAACAAGATCGGCGTTTCAACCAAAGTGGTGCTGCATGCGCCCGAATCCATCGAGCGGACGCTGACCGGCAAGGCGCGGCGGGTGATTGATCGGCGACCGAAGGGCTGAACCTCACACGTGGTCGAAATCGACCGCGACGCGCACGCTCGCGGGCTTTGCCTGACATGTCAGCACGAAACCCGCAGCGACCTCCCACGGCTCCAGCGAATAGTTGACGTCCATCGTCGCCGCGCCCTCGATGATCTTCGCGCGGCAGGTGCAGCACATGCCGCCCTTGCAGGAGAACGGCAGATCGAGCCCCGCCCGCAACGCCGCGTCGAGGATCGATTCGCCCTCGGCGGCGACGACGTCGCGGCGGTTGCCGTCTACGAGGATGGATATTTGGTGCGCGCCCCCTGCGTCCGCGCGCGGCGGAGCCGGCTTCGGCCGCCCCCCATGCGCGGAGACGAAGCGCTCGACGTGAATTCGCTCGGGCGCCAGACACATGTCCTTCAACGCCGCTTCGAGATCGTCGATCATCCCCTCCGGCCCGCAGACGAAGGCGTGATCGACCGACGCGACCGGGACGACATGGCGCAGCAACAGGCGCGCCTTTTCGCCGTCCAACCGGCCGTTAAGTACGCCTACATCCTGCTCCTCGCGGCTCAGCACATGGAATACCGAGAGGCGCCCGAGATGGCGATCCTTCAGTTGCTCCAGTTCGCCGCGAAACAGAATCTCTTCGACGCTGCGGCTGCCGTAGAACAGGACGAACCGGCTCGTCGGTTCGCGCGCCAGCACGCCGCGCAGGATCGAGAGGATCGGCGTGATCCCCGAACCGGCCGCAAAGCCGACATGAACGCGCCCGTCTCGAAAACCATCGTTCAACCCAAAACGCCCGGTCGGCGTCATCACGTCGATGGCGTCGCCCCGATTCAGAGTGCGGTTGACCCAGGAGGAAAACACACCGTCCTCGACCTGTTTGACCGCGACGCGCAGATCGCCGTCGTCCGGCCCCGAGCAGATAGAATAGGACCGGCGCAGATCCTCGCCTGCTATCGTCGCACGCAGCGTCAGATATTGCCCCGGCGCGAACGCGTAGTCGGCGGCCAGCGACGGCGGCACCAGGAAGCCAAACGACACGGCGCCGGGCGTCTCGCGCCTGACGTCGGCGACGGCCAGCCTGTGAAACTGCGGAGGGTTGGTCATCGGCGCCTTCAGTGGCATTTAAAATAGTCGAACGGCTCCCGGCACGCGAGGCAGCGCCACAGCGCCTTGCAGGAAGTGGAGCCGAATTCGGAGAGACGCTCGGTGTCCCGCGAGGCGCAGCGCGGACAGGCGACCTCGTCCTGACCAAACAATGCGCGCCGTCCGCTGCGCCCGGCCGGCGGGGCGATTCCATAGGCCAGAAGCTTGGCGCGGCCAGCCTCGCTCATCCCGTCGGTCGTCCAGGCGGGCGAGAGCACAGTGCGGACCTTCGCCCCCGCGAAGCCCGCGCGCGCCAAAGCTAGTTCGATATCGAGAGTGATCGTGCTCATGGCGGGACAACCGGAATAGGTCGGCGTGATGTCGACCTCAACCGAATCGCCCGCCAGCCTGACGTCGCGCAGGACGCCGAGGTCCGCGATGCTCAATACGGGGATTTCGGGGTCGCACACATCCGCCAACGCCGCGCGTGCGCGCGCAAGTTCGTCGCTCACCACTTAGCGCCGGGGAAGGCGCGCTGCATGTATTGCAACTCGCTCAGCAGATGGCCCAGATGCTCGGAATGACGACCGTGGCGCCCGCCCGTCTGCTTCCACCCGTCGCGCGGCAGGCTCAACGTCGCGCGCGAAAAAATCTGCTCGACGGTTTCGCGCCAGCCCGCTGTAAGCGTCGCGGGATCGATGGCGACGCCTGCGTCAATCAAACCGGGTTCGTCGTCCTCGAACATCTCGCCCGTATAGGGCCAGAGTTTCTCTAGCGCGGCCTCGATGCGGCGGCGCGCTTCCGGCGTGCTGTCGCTCAAGCGCACCACCCATTCGGCGCTATGGCGCAGATGATAGGCCATCTCCTTCTCCGCCTTGGCCGCCACGGCCGCAAGCGTCGCGTCGGTCGAGGCCATCGTCGCGCGCCAAAACGGATCGGCGAAGGCGGCGTAGAGGAACTGGCGCAGGATCGTCTTCGCGAAATCGCCGTTGGGTTGCTCGACCAGCAGCAGATGACGATAGGCGCCCTCGCGCCTCAGATAGGCGAGCGCGTCCTCGTCGCGCCCCTGCCCCTCCACTTCGCCGGCGTAGGCGTAAAGCGAGCGCGCCTGACCGATGAGGTCGAGGGCCATATTGGCGAGCGCCATATCCTCTTCCAGCATCGGCGCATGGCCGCACCATTCCGAAAGCCGATGGCCCAGGATCAGCGCGTCGTCGGCGCGGCGCAACAGATAGGTGAACAAGGCCATCACATATGCCCGACGTCGTCGGGCACTTCGTAGAAGGTCGGATGGCGGTAGATTTTGGAGGCCGCCGGCTCGAACATCATGTCCTTGTCGGCGGGGTCGGAGGCGATAATGGCATTCGAGGGGGCGATCCAGATTGACAGGCCCTCGCCGCGCCGCGTGTAGAGATCGCGCGCGGCCTGCATCGCCAGCGTCGCATCGGCGGCGTGCAGGGAGCCTACGTGTTTATGAGACAGCCCGTTGCGCGAGCGCAAAAACACTTCCCAGAGCGGCGTGGCGGGGGTGGACATGGGGCGACCTCTCAGGCGGCGCGGGCGCGCGCTTTGTCGGCGTAAGTGGCGGCGGCTTCGCGCACCCAGGCGCCGTCCTCGTGCGCCTTGCGGCGCGCCGCCAGACGCTCGGCGTTGCACGGCCCGTCCCCCGCGATCACGCGGCGAAATTCGTCCCAGTCAACCGCGCCATAGCGCCAGTGACCGTCCTCGAAGCGCAACTCGGGGTCGGGCGGCGTCAGGCCCAGATGATGCGCCTGCGGCACGGTGGCGTCGACAAATTTCTGGCGCAGCTCGTCGTTGGAGAAACGCTTGATCTTCCAAAGCGTGGACGTGTCCGAGTGCTGGCTGGCGCCGTCGGGCGGGCCGAACATCATCAGGCATGGCCACCACCAGCGGTTCAGCGCGTCCTGCGCCATCGCCTTCTGATCGGCGTCGCCCCGCGAGAGCGTCAGCATGATCTCGTAGCCCTGACGCTGATGGAAGGATTCCTCCCGGCACACGCGGATCATCGCGCGCGCATAGGGGCCATAAGAGCAGCGACACAGCGGGATCTGGTTCATGATCGCGGCGCCGTCCACCAACCAGCCGATCGCGCCGATGTCGGCCCAGGTCGGCGTCGAATAGTTGAAGATCGAGGAATATTTGGCCTTGCCTGACAAAAGCTGGTCGATCAGATCTTCGCGCGCGGTCCCCAGCGTCTCGGCGGCGGCGTAGAGGTAGAGGCCGTGGCCGCATTCGTCCTGCACCTTGGCGAGCAAGGCCGCCTTGCGGCGCAGCGAGGGCGCGCGGGTGATCCAGTTGCCCTCCGGCAACATGCCGACGATCTCGGAATGGGCGTGTTGCGAAATCTGGCGCGTCAGCGTGCGACGATAGGCGGCCGGCATCCAGTCGTTGGGCTCGATGCGCTCTTCCGCGTCCACGCGCGCCTGAAAGCGCTGCGCCTGCGCGGCGTCTTCGAGAATGCGTTCGTCCCGCTCGGGGGCGCTGTTGAGAGCCTGCGTATACATCGCCGCGTAACCTCCCTGATCCACAGCTTATATATCACATAAATTCAGATCGCAACGATTTTTGGTAACACATCGCCGCATCAGTCCACGAAACGTCGCGCGATCCCGTGGCGGTCGGCGGGGAGCGGGGCGCCGTCCTCCCCCTTCGCCGTCTCGTCCAGCCAGCGCTCGGAAGCTGTCGCGACGCGGGCGTAGACCGCCGCACAGAGCCGCCGCGCCGCCGCGCCCGGCCAGTCGGCGGGAAGCAGTTCGGCGGGCAGGCCGGGGTCGCGCAGCACGATGCGGCGGTAATTGTGGATCATGAGGATGCGGGCGGCGAAGGCTTCCAGATCGGTGAAGGCGGCGTCGGCCTCAAGCGCGGCGCGAAGCGGGCCGAAGGCGACGAGGAAGCGCATGTAGGCGGCCCCCGTCGCCTCCAAAGGCCAGCCGCGCGCCGCCAGCGCGCGGTGGGTCCGCGCGTCGCCGTGGGCTTGCAAGCGCAGCACGCCCTCGACCTCGCGCGGCGCCGCCCCGCCCGGCGCGATCCAGACGCCCGGCGCCGCCGCGCCAAATCCCGCCGCCTCAAGCGCCGCCCGCGCCGCCTCGCGGTCGGCGGAGGCGCTCAGCAAGGCCAGGTCGAAATACCCCGCCCAGACCGGCGGGCGCGGCGCGTAGATGCGCGCCGACGCCTCGCGGAATGCGTCGCGGCCCTTGTCGGCGAGGCGGTAGAAGCTGTTGCGCCCTACCCGGCTGCGCTCCAGCCAGCCGTCGGCGGCCAGCCTCGACATGGCGGTGCGAACGACGCCGTCGCCGATGTCGAGCGCACGGAAGAAGGTCAGCAGCGTGCCCAGCCAGACGACGCCGCCGCGCGGCGCGATGGCGTCGCCGAACATGGTGATTATCAGCGACCACGTGCGCGAGGGCTCGCCGCGCAATTGCGCGAGGATCGGCGACAGCGCGCGGGACGCGACGGGCGCCGTCACGCCAGCGCCGCCCTGGCGCCGCCCAGCAGCAGCGTCGTCGCCAGCGCCGCGTAGTCCGCGCGCGTCAGGCCCTTGCCCTCGCGATGCCAAAGATAGTGCCAGTTCAGCATGCCAAACAGCGACATGGTGACGGGCTTCAGCAGCGGGTTCGAAGCGAGTTCGGGCAACGCCTCGCCGACGCCCTGAGCGAACAGGTCGACGAGCCGCCGCTCCAGCTTGCGCAAAGCCTCCTGTTTCTCGACGCCCAGCAGCTTGAGGCTGGAGATCTGCACCTGATGGGGCGCGTCGGCGTCGCGGTAGGCTTCCAGCAACGCGCCCGAAAGTGCGTAAAGCTTCGCTTCGCCGTGTCCGTGGGCGGCGGCCTCCACGACGCCGATCAGCGCCTCCAGATGCGCGCGCAAGAGGTCGAACAGCACCGCCTCCTTGTCGGGGTAATAGTGATACAGCAGCGCCTTCGACACGCCGCAGGCCCCCGCGATCATGGCGATGGAGGTCGCGGAATAGCCGAACTCGGCGAACAATTCCGCCGCGCGGGTCAGGATGACCTCCCGTTTGGCGGCGTAATCGGAGGACCGTGGCCGCGCCATGCGGGCTTAAACTCCTGAGCCGTCGCCGCCGCCCGGCGCGGCTGTCGTTCGGTCTATAGCGATCCTCGTCCGGCCGGTCGATGAATTCGACGCTCGGTCTTTGGCGACGCCTAACGCTCAAACGGCAGGCTTTCGCCCAACGCGGCGGGCATGCGCGACGAACGGCCGAGACCCGCCAGCACGGCAAGAGCGATGACATAGGGCGCCATTTGCACGATGTACGAACTGACCGGGACGCCCAACGTCTGCAACCTTGGCTCGAACGCCTCCGCCGCGCCGAAGGCGAGGCAGGCCGCCGCCGCGCCCCACGGTCGCCAGCGCGCGACTATCAGGCAGGCCAGCGCCAGATAACCGCGCCCGCCCGTCATGTTGTCGGTGAAACCCCCCACCTGCTGCAACACGAGCACGGCGCCGCCCAAGCCCGCCACCGCGCCGCCCGCCACGACCGCCCCCATCCGCACGCGCAGCGGGTCGATCCCGGCGGCGAAAACAGCGTCCGAATTCTCGCCCGTCGCGCGCAGCACGAGACCCGCCTGTGTGCGGCGCAGGAAAATTTCCAGCGCCCCCGTCAGCGCGATCCCCAGATAAGTCAGCGGCGGCAGCGCGAACAGCAGCGGCCCCAGCACGGGGACGTCCGCCAGGCCCGGGATCGGCCAGGGCGCCAGCGGCGTCAGGTGGATCGCTACACCGCGTCCGTCGCCGCCCAGCGCCCGCAGACCGTAGCTCGCCAGCCCCGCCGAAAAGATGTTGGCGGTGAGGCCCGTGACCATCGCGTCGGCGCGTCCGCGCACGGCGACCAGCGCCAGCATGCCGCCCATGGCGCCGCCGCCGACAAGGCTCAGCGCGACCCCCGCCAGGGCCGAGCCGAAGCCCCAAGCGCCCGTCGCCGCCGCGAACGCGCCCATCAGCATCATGCCTTCGAGCCCGACCGCGAACACGCCCGCGCTCTCGCACACCACGCCGCCGAGCGCGGCGAACAGCAGCGGCGTCGCGATGCGGATGGCGGCGGCGAGAAACTCGATCATGGCCGTCTCGCGGCGGCGGCGAGCACGAACAGCATCGTCAGCCCCTCGATGACGACGACCAAAGCCGAAGGCACGCCGATCTGGCGCTGCATCGCCTGGCCGCCCGTCTCCAGAAAGCCGACGGCCAGCGCGGCGGGGACGACCGCAAGCGGCTCGCGCGCGCCCAAAAGCGCGACCGTCACCGCCTTGAAGCCAAAGCCCGTCGAGAACCCGTCGATCAGCCGATGATGCACGCCCAGCACCTCGACCCCGCCGGCCAGCCCCGCCAGTGCGCCGGCGATCCCCATGACGCTCCACGTCGTCCGCGCGCGTGAAAATCCCGCATAGGCCGCCGCGCGCCGTGAAGCCCCCGCGACGCGCAGCGAGAAGCCGAACGGCGTGCGCCACAGCACGAACGACGACGCCCCCGCCAGACCCAGCGCGAGCGCAAAGCCGGCATGGACGCCGAAGGCGGGAAGCTTCGCCAGCCAGAAGGCGGGCGAGAGGGGCGGCGATTGCAGGAAGCCCGCGCCCTTCTGCCCCAGCGCCCCCGAAAGCGCCTGCTGCACCCCCAGCAGCGCCACGAAGTTGAGCAGCAGCGTCGCCAGCACTTCATGAACGCGGCGGCCCAGATGGATCGCGGTCGCGACGCCCGCCCAGACCGCGCCGCACAGGCTGGCGACAAGCAAAGCCGCGATCACGTCGGCGCCCGGCCACATCGCCGCTGCGGCGGCCGCGCCGGCCCCGCCGAGCGCGATCTGACCCTCCGCGCCAACGTTGACGACGCCGGCGCGAAAACACAGAGCCACCCCGCCGCCCGCAAGCAGATAGGGCGTCGCCCGGTTGAGCGCGACGCCGATCTGATGCGGCGACCCCGCCGCGCCTTGCGCCAGCGCGACGGCGGCGGCGAGCGGATCGTGGCCGGAGAGGGCGACCAGCGCCGCGGCGCAGACCGCCGACAGCGCGGCCGCCGCCGCGATGCGCGCGGCGGAATCGCGCGGCCGCCACGCGAGGCGAACGGGGGCGGCGGGGCGCACGGCCTCGCTCACGCCGCGCGGCCCGACATCCACAGGCCGATCTGGCCGAGATCGACGCTACCCCGCGCGACGATTCCCGCAAGACGCCCCTCCGCCAGCACCGCCACGCGGTCGGCGAGGTCGAGCACTTCGTCGAGTTCGCTGGAGAGATAAAGGACCGACGCGCCCACCGCGCGCAGCGCCAGCACCTGATCCGCCACGAACCGCGTCGCGCCGGGATCGAGACCCCAGGCCGCCTGATGGGCGATCAGCGCGGCGGGCTGGCGGTCGAGTTCGCGCGCGACGACGATTTTTTGGCTGTTGCCGCCCGACAGCCGCGCGACCGGCGTGGAGGGGCCGGGCGCGCGGATCGCATAGTCGCGCATCAGTTGCTGCGCTCGGGCCGCCAACCCCGCGCGCGACAGCAGGCCGCAACGCGCATAAGGCGGACGCGCGCTGTCGCGCAGCATCAGGTTTTCGGCGACCGTGAAGTTGCGCACGAGCGAGGTTGCGGCCCGGTCGGCGGGGATATAGGCGAGGCCCGCACGCATGCGGGCGCCAACGCCGGACGGCGCGAGGTCGCGCCCGTCGAGGCGGATCGAACCGGCCTGCGGCGCGCGCAGTCCGGCGAGCGTCTCGACGAGTTCGATCTGTCCGTTGCCGTCGACCCCCGCGACGCCGAGCACCTCGCCCGCGCGCACCTCAAACGAAATCGGTCCCAGCCCCGGCCCGCGCAGGTTCTCGACGGCCAGCCGCACGGCGCCGGGAGCGGCGCGGTCCCCAGCGCGCGCCGCCGTCACGTCGCGCCTCATCATCAGATGCGCAAGCTGGGCCTTCGTCACGCCGCCGATATCCGCCGCCCCCGACACGCGCCCCGCCCGCAGCACCACGACGCGGTCACAGACGTCCAGCGCCTCGGGCAGCTTGTGGGTGATGAACACGATCCCTTTGCCTTCGCCGCGCAGACGCCGCAGGATCGCCAGAAGGCCCGCGACTTCGACCGGCGCGAGATTGGAGGTCGGCTCGTCCAGAATCAGCAGATGCGCGTCGCGCAGCACCGCCTTGAGGATCTCGACGCGCTGGCGCCGACCCAACGGCAGATCGGCGACCAGCGCGTCGGGGTCGAGATCGAGGCCGAAACGGCGGCTCGCCTCAAAAATGCGCGCGCGCATCTGGCTGCGCTTCAACCAAGCCCCGGCCTCGCGCCAGCCCAGCATCACATTGTCCAGTACGCTCATCGCCTCCACCAGCATGAAATGCTGGTGGATCATCGCCATGCCCGCCGCCATCGCGTCGGCGGGACCGCGAGCTTCGAGAGAACGGCCACGAAATCGAATCGTCCCCGCATCCGCCTTCGTCACGCCGAACAGCACCTTCATCAGTGTGCTCTTGCCGGAGCCGTTCTCGCCCAGCACGCCGACGATCTCGCCCTCGGCGACGTCGAGATCGATGGAATCGTTGGCGCGAACGGCGCCGAAATGGCGCACGATCCCGCGCATCTCCAGCAGCGCGGGCACGGAACGTCAGGTTCCGGGCCGCGCGTCGCTTTCGGTGGGCGCCAATGTCAGCTTGCCGCTCTTGAAGTCGGCCGCCATGGCGTCAAGCTCCTTGACGACCTCGGCCGGCACCACGGGGTTGTAAGCCTTGCCCGCCTCGTATTGCAGGCTTGCGCCCGTAACCGGCGCGGTGTCGTAGCCATATTGCAGGAAATTGCCGAACAGCTTGCCCGCCTTCACCTGATCGGAGGTCGAGCCGAACATCGCGCCCCAATCCTCGACGATGTTGGTCAATACGAGGTCAGGCGCGATCTTGGTCTGATCCGGGCCGCGCCCGCTGGCGAACACATGCTTCTCCTTGGCGGCCTGTATCAACCCGGTTTCGGCGGCGTTGAGCTTGCCGGTGACGAAATCCGCCCCTTGCGCGATGAGCGACAGCGCGGCCTCCTTGGCCTCGGCGGCGTCCTCCATGTTTTTGATGTAAACGAGGGAGACCTGCGCGCCGGCCTTGGTGGCGCAGATGCGGAAGCCGCCCGCCTGCGCGGTGATGTTGGGCACGCCCTGCAATCCGTAAACGCCTGCGACCTTGTGCGTCTTGCTCATGCGCGCGGCGAGAACGCCGAGCTGGCACCCGAACTGCGCGTTGTTCCAGTCAATCGACATGACGTTGGGCGCCTTGCCCTCGTTGCCGCTCACCGCGATGAACTGGACTTTGGGAAAATCCGGCGCGACCTGCTCCATCGCCGAGACGAAGCGCCCCGAATGGCCCATGACGATCATATAGCCGTGGCTTGCGTAATCGCGCATCGCTTCGGCTTCGTCGGCGTCGGTGACGTTCTCCGAATAGGCCGTCTTGAACCCATGCGGCTCAAGGCTCTTGAGGATCGAATAGCCGAGCGCGTTCCAGCTTTGATCGTTGGCGCTGCCGGGCAACAGGATCGCGGCCTTCTCCTCCGCACCCGCCGCAGAGGCGGCGAGCGACAACGCCAGCGCCAGCGCCAGAGCGGCCGCGCGCAACAAACCGGATTTTACGAACTCACCCATATCCAAGACCCTCCTACCACCGACGCGCGCCCGATCCGGCGCGAAATCTCAAAGCGCCGCCCGCTTTCCCGCAGCGGCCCACCAATTAGGCGCTCCGCCGCCGCAACAGACATGGTTGCTCATTTACCGCGCACCGGCTTCGCGGCGCGGGCGCCCGGCGCTTTCCCCTCCCGATTTCGCAAGCTTTATGCCGATGGCGGCCGCGACGAGCGCCAGGGGCGACCTGGTGACTGCTGGCGCGAAACTCGCCATAAGGAGCGCGACAAGGAGCACGAGGAGGCGACGATCATGCTGTTTCGCGAAGACGCCGGGGGGACGACCGCGATCAGTCAACCCATGCACGCCTGGATTTCCGGACAGTTGATGCGGGCGCTGCACGGCGAGCATGGCGAAGCTCTCTATCTGGCGGCCGAGCAACACGACATCGCGTGGCTGGACTGGGAGGCCGAGCCGACCTTCGACGCCGTCGCGGGGCGCCCTCATCTGTTCCGCGACATCGGCGCCTTGCTGCATGCGCCGATGTGGCGGCGCGGCGTGGAACATGCGCTGGCGGCATGGGGCCCGCATCTGGCGCTGCTGGTTTCACGCCATGGCGGCGTGATCTACCGTCGCTTCACCATGCGCCATCGCGGCGACCCACGCGACGCGGACGCCGCCGCCGCTTATCTCGTCGCGCAAGCGCCGCGCGAGGCCCGCTGGGCCGAGACGCTCAAACTCTCCCCCGCCGACCTCGACTATCAATCAGGTCTGATCGCCTTCGTCGACAATCTCTCGCTCGCGCTATGCGGCGAGTTGAAGACGCCGTTGGAATTGCCGCTGCCCGTTTTCGGGAGCGCCGAGCGCCGCATCGCCGTGACCGCCAAGCCCGACGCCCCCGATGAATTCACGCTGTCGCCGTGGCCTTTCGCGCGCGAGCGCGTCGCTATTGAAGGCGAAGGCCGGCGCCTGCCGGCGGCGGGGCGCTTCGCGGACGAGGCGGCCTTTCGCGCCTGGGGCGAAACGGCCCCGCGCACGATCTTCTCGGCCCGCCTGTCTGCGCCATGAAGAAGCGCGTTTCGCCCTGCGCAGCAGAGGGGCCGGCCGACCTGAACGCGTAGTTTCCGATCCTATGCCCACAAGGGAATTGACGCCAAGATACGGCTGACTCCCGCCAAGCCGTGGAGCCATCGGCCAAACGCCGGTCGGCGCCATTTGCGCCGGAGCGTCGGGTCTTCTGACCAGACACGGTTCCATCGCCTCCTTGAAGGGAGCCCCCATGCTCACCAATGCACAGCTTCAATCGAACGTCCTGGCCGAACTCGGCTGGGAGCCAAGCCTCGACGCGGGACATATCGGCGTCTCGGTCCATGAGGGCATAGTCACTCTCAACGGTCATGTCGCCAGCTTCTGGCAGAAGTTCGCCGCTGAAAACGCGGCCTCGCGCGTGAAGGGCGTGAAGGCCGTCGCGGAGGAGATCGAAGTGCGCCTGCCCTTCGACCTCAAACGCGGCGACGAGGAGATCGCCGCCGCCGCGCTCCAGCGTCTCTCGTGGGACGCGTCGGTGCCGCGCGACGCCATTAAGGTTCGGGTCGAAAACGGTCAGGTGACGCTCAACGGCAAGGTGAACTGGCACTATCAGAAAGAGGCCGCCGGGCATTGCGTTCGCAACCTGCACGGGGTCGTCAGCGTCTTCAATCACATCGAGATCACGCCGACGGTCAATGCGACGAACGTCTCGGAGGACATCACCCGGGCGCTTCATCGCTCGTGGTACTACGACGCGAATACGATTAAAGTCAGCGCCAAAGGCGGCGCGATCACCTTGACCGGAACAGTCACCACCTGGAACGCCCGCGATCTGGCGGGAACCACCGCGTGGTCGGCCCCGGGCGCGACTTCGGTTCTGAACGACATCCAGGTTCTGTCGTAAGGCCAGCGAGCGGCGGGGCCATTCGTTCAAAACCTCATGGCGCCGCAACCGGGGAAAGACGATGGCGAAGCGCGAGAACAAGCGCCTCGGCCCAGCTCAGCGCCGCGCGCAAGACAGCCATTTCGTCTTGCGCCGTCGATCCGTGGCCTGCGACATCGATGGGAAAGTCGATGCGCTCGCCGGGGCCGTAGGCGCGGACGTTGAAGAGCAGTCGGTTTTGCATCCGCTCTTCGATCTTCGTAAGTTCGAGCGCGATCATTTGAAACCTCTCGCGCACGCGCCGGACCCTCCGCCTATCCTCACGCCTGCGCGCGCAGGGCCTCGTCGTCGGCGGGGGCCGCCACCGCATAGGTCTCGCTGCGGGTTGGGTTCCCATTGGCGAGAAGCGCCTGTGCGCGTCGGATCTGCGTTTCGGAGCCGCGCGCCATCACGAGAAAGCCGTCGGCCTTCAAGTCGGATTCGTACGCGATCACGCTATCCTCGGGGATGCCCAGGCTGTAGAGCGCCGCGCCCAAAGCGCTGAGCCCGCCGACCATGATCGCGTTTTCAATGGCCGAGGCGACGACTGCCGCCAGATATCCCAGCACGACCACATGCCCCACCAGGGGAACGCTCAGGAACAGTCCCCCGAAGAAAAGTCCCCAGAAACCGCCCCAGAAGGCGCCGCGCGCGCCCCAGAATTTGACGCGGTCTCCCATGCCATAGAAACCTATGACCTTCTCTTCGGTATGATAACCTTTCCCGACCACGCTGAGGTTTTTGATCTCGAAGCCGGCCGCGATCAGGCTCTTGATGGCCTTGTCGGCGCCCTCGTGGTTGGGAAACATGGCGACGGTTGTTTGCTGGGCGATCATGCAAGCCTCCTCTTGGCGGCGGGGAACCGGGATGGAGGTGAACGGTCGTGCGCGCGAGCCGGGCCCGTTCGTCCTCGCGCTGCGCCTCGTTATGCGCAGCGTTGCCTCACGCGCGCGGAAGATGGCAGCCTCGGAAACTACTTACGCGACGCGCTGCGGTCCCTACTCGCTTCGGGCAAAAGCTGCGTAGACTCCGAGGCTGCTGGTTTCCCTCGGGATCGGCGAGGTTGCCGTTGATAACAGGGTGATGTTCGCGAAGCAGGTCTTCACACTCGACGACGACGGCTCGGGGGGATCGGCAATTTTTCCAGGGTATGAGCGCCGACGCCGCCGTTGGCGTCTGTAACTTCGACGGTCTCAAGACAAACTTTGGCCTCGAAATCATGTAAACGGCCTTCAGCGTTGCAGAAAGCCGCTTATGACAATTCATCGTCCGCAGCCCGGCGACGTCGCGCGCTTGCGCAAACGGCGGAGCCCCGTCACGCAAAACGACCGCGCCGACTTCCCCATTGTCGCCATAGGCGCATCCTCCGGCGGCCTTGGCGCCTGCATGAAATTGCTCGCCGAACTGCCGCCAGATTCCGGCATGGCGTTTCTGCTCGTACAGCATCTTGAGCCCGACCATGACAGTTGGTTGGTTGAAATCCTCGGCGCCCGCACGCCGATGTCCGTCGTCCAGGCGACCGACGGTATGCCGATCGAAAGCGATCGTATCCATGTGATCCCTCCCGGCGCCCTGCTCTGGGTCGATGCGCTGGGCGTCCTGCGCCTGTCGAAACCGCCGGAGCGAAAAGGCCCGCGGTTGCCCTTCGACTTCCTGCTGACGACGCTGGCGAAGGTGTTTGGACCGCGCGTCGTTTGCGTAGTGCTTTCGGGCGCCGGGTTCGACGGCAGCATGGGCTTGCGGGCGGTGAAGGCCAAGGCCGGCCTGGTGCTCGCGCAATCGGCGGACGAAGCGGACTACGCGGGCATGCCTGCAAGCGCAGCGGCCACGGGCGAGGTGGACGAAGTTCTCACGATCGCCAAAATCGCCGCACGGCTTGTCGCGCGCGCGCTCGGCGACAAGGGCGCGCTGGCCGGCGGCGACGTTCTGGACGAGATCGTCGCCTGTTTGCGCGAGAGGACGTCGCACGATTTCACGCAGTACAAGCGCGGCACGCTGGAACGCCATATCGCCCGGCGCATGGCCAGGGCCGCCGTCGTCTCGGGGCGCGAATATCTGGCCTGGCTGCGCCGCGACGAGGCCGAGATCCATACGCTCTCGCACGAGATGCTCATCAACGTGACGGCGTTTTTCCGGGATCCCGCCGCGTTCGCCTATCTCGGGACCGACGTCGTTCCGGCGCTCGTGCGTGCGCATCCGGCCGGGCGAGCGCTGCGCATCTGGTCGGCGGGATGCAGTTCAGGGGAGGAAGCCTATTCCCTCGCGATGCTGTTTCGCGAAGCGATCGACGCGCAGAAGAGCCCGGTCAAGCTCCAAATCTTTGGAAGCGACGTCGACGCCAAGGCGGTCGCGCTCGCGCGCGCGGGCCGCTATCCGTCCTCAATTTCCACGAGCGTATCCCCCGAGCGCCTAGCCCGTTTCTTCGTGCGCCACGACAGCGGCTATCACGTTAGCGCGGACTTGCGCGCGAACGTCGTCTTCACCGTACATGACGTGCTGGCCGATCCGCCGTTCGCGCGCATCGACGTCATCGCCTGCCGCAATCTGCTGATTTATCTGCTGCCCGAGGCGCAAGCGCGCGTGCTCTCGCTTTTCCATTTCGCGCTCAACCCCGGCGCCCTGCTGATGCTCGGCAATTCGGAGACGGTGGGCGGGGACGAACAGGAGTTTGGGCGGGTCTCGAAGGCGGCGCGCCTCTACAGACGGGAAGGCGCCGACAAGGCCCGGCCGCTCGGACTGGCGCCGCGTCCGGGCGAGGAGCCGGATGCGCTCCCCCCCCGCGCGACGCCCGCGCCGTTCCCCAAGCCGTCCGCGCTCGCCGAGCATTGCCAGGAGTCGGTGCTGGCGCTTTACGGGCCTCCCTCGATGCTGATCGACGCAAAGGCGCAATGTCTGTTCGTTCAGGGCGCGACCGACCGGTATCTGAAGGTAGCGTCAGGGCGTCCTTCGCAGGACGCGATCGGCATGGCGCGCGAGGGCGTGGCGACGAAAATGCGCTGGGCGGTGCAGACCGCCATCCGTACGCGCAAGCGCGCTGCTTCCGGCGTCGGGCGGCTGAAGGGCGAAGCCGGCGAATACGCGTTTACGGTCGTCGTAGATCCCGTTCCCAACGCGGGCGAGGCTTTTTTCCTGGTGAGTTTTCTCGCTCAGCCCGCCCGTCCCGGCAAGCCTGAGACGCCCGCATTCACTGATCACCTCGCCGATCTTGAACGGGAACTCGAAGCCGGCCGCGTCGAACAGCAAACCGCTCTGCGCGATCTCGAAGTGAAGAGCGCGGCGCAGATTGCGAGCTATGACGAGGCGATCACCGTCAACGAGGAATATCAGACGAAGAACGAAGAGCTTATGGCCTCCAAAGAGGAGTTGCAGTCGCTCAACGAGGAACTCAACGCGCTCAACAGCCAGCTTCACGAGACGCTCGAACGTCAACGAACGCTCGCCGACGATCTGCAAAACGTCCTCAACAGCACCGACGTCGCGACGATCTTTCTCGACGCGCGCCTCAACATCCGGTTCTTCACGCCCCTCACCAAATCGCTGTTCAACGTCATCCCCAGCGACATCGGACGCCCGTTGACCGACCTCAAATCCCTGGCGACCGACAACGAACTCCTCGCGGACGCCCAGCATGTGATGGATACGCAGGTTCCGCTGGAGCGCGAGATCGCCGGAGCCGGGGAGGCCTGGTTCCTGCGAAGAATTCTGCCCTACCGGACGCGCGACCTGAAGGTGCATGGCGTCGTCATCACGTTCGCCGACGTCACGGAGCGTCGCCGAACCGCGCAGGCCCTCAACGCCGCCAAGCGTCTGGCGGAACAGGCCAGCACCGCCAAATCACGTTTCCTCGCCGCAGCGAGCCACGACCTTCGCCAGCCTCTCCAAACGCTGTCGCTGATCCAGGGATTGCTGGCGACGAGCGTCACCGGCGACAGGGAGAAGAAACTCGTCACGCGGTTCGAGCATGGCCTCGACACTATGACCGGCATGCTCAATACGCTGCTGGACATCAACCAGATCGAGGTCGGCGCCGTGAAGGTGGCCCCGGTCGACGTGCCGCTCGCGCCGCTGCTCCATCGACTTCAGTTGGATCTGGCCGATCAGGCGCAGGCCAGGGGGCTCAAGCTGATCGTCATGCCCTGCAGCCTGTCCCTGCACACGGACCTGCCGCTGCTCGAACAGATGTTGCGCAATCTGCTGGCCAACGCGCTGAAATACACGCCGCGCGGTCGCGTGCTGCTGGGGTGCCGCCGGCGGTCCGGCAAAGTGCGCATCGAAATCTGGGACACCGGCCTTGGCATTCCCGCCTCTGAACTGGAAGCGATATTCGAGGAATATCATCAGGTCGAAAACGCCGCCCGCGAGCGCAGCCGGGGCCTCGGCCTCGGGCTGTCGATCGTCAAAAGACTGGCCGATCTGCTCGAATATCCCGTCCGGGTCCGCTCTCGCCCCGGCCAGGGTTCGGTGTTCTCTCTTGAGGCGCCGTTGGCGAAAACGGCGCCCTCCGCGAGCGCCGTCGTTCAAGCGGTCGTGCGCCCGCTGGCGCCCGCCCCCACGACGCAGACGATCCTGATCGTCGAAGACGATCCCGAAGTGCGCGAATATCTCGCTTTGTTTCTGGGCGAGGAAGGTTATCGCATCGAGACCGCCGTGGACGGCCCCGCCGCTCTTGCGTGGCTGGCCGCCTCGAAGCGGCGACCCGATTTGGTGCTCGCCGACTACAATCTACCTAATGGCCTGACGGGCGTGGAGCTTTCGACGCGGGTGAGGCGCGATTTCGACGTCGCCGTACCCTTCGTCATCCTCACCGGCGACATCTCGACGGAGACGGTGCGCGACGTCGCGCGCCACGATTGCGTGCAATGCGGCAAACCTGTGAAGCTGCGCGACCTCATGCGCGCGATCAACAAGCTTCTGGATGCGCGCCTGACGCTGTCCGCGCTTCGCCCCGTCGAGGCGACGGCCGTCGTGCAACGACGCAAGGTGTTCGTTGTGGACGACGATCCCCAGATCTGCGGCGCCGTCGCCGCCGTGCTGGAGGACGTTGGCCGCACGGTCGAAACTTTCCCGAGTTGCGAAGCGTTCCTGGCGGGCTACCGGCCCGAGCCGGACGCCTGCCTGCTGCTGGACGCCTTCCTGCCCGGCATGTCCGGCCTCGATCTGTTGCAGCGGCTGCGCGGCGACGATTCCGCGTTGCCGACCATCATGATGACGGGCGAGAGCGACGTGAGCCTCGCCGTCGAGGCGATGAAGGCGGGCGCGGTGGATTTCATCGCCAAACCCGTCCGGAGGGACGAGCTGATCGCGACGCTCGACCGCGCGGGGGAAATCGCGCACAGCGCGGCCAAGACCGACGAATGGCGGGCGGCGGCCGCCGCGCAACTTGCCGATCTCACGCCCCGTCAGGTGGACGTGATGCAGCGGGTTCTGGCGGGGCAGCCCAGCAAGAACATTGCGGCGGATCTGGGCATCAGCCAGCGCACGGTGGAGAACCACCGCATGCAGATCATGAAGCGAACCGGATGCCGCTCGCTGCCGGCGCTCGCACGACTGGCGGTCGCCGCGACGCGCGTAGACGCGGCGTAACGGGCGGATGGCGCCTGGAGCCGATGGCTACGCAGTCGATACGCAGTTGCAAATTCGCCGCCGGGCTTCATGCTCTCTCGTCGCCCGCGCGTTCGTGCGCAACTCATCTCGCTCGTTGGAGAGACGACCGGCGCGAGCCGTCGTTATGGCCAGGTTTTTCCCCATCGGCGCTGACATGAGACAGCGACGGCGCGCTGCGTCAGGGCTGGGCTTGTCCCGGCCACCCGCCCCTCGTGTCGCAAGGCGTCTCAAATAAGAGGCTGAAACGTTGAATATAATTTTCATCGCTCGCGTGCGCGGCGCGGCGTGGATGCCCGGGACAAGCCCAAGCATGACGAGTCGGCCCCATGGGCCGGTAGTGTGAGCGGCCATTTGGATTCGGTCGGCGCGCCGCGCCGGGGGCAAGTTCCCCTCGCCAAGGATTGACATGCCGCACGCCTGCCTGTTCGACGTCGCCGCCGTACCCCCGTTGCCGAGAGCCGCCACGTGACCTTCGCCACCTACCCCAGCCTCGCCGGACGCGTCGTCTTCGTGACGGGCGGCGCCACCGGCATCGGCGCCGACATCGTCGCCGCCTTCGTGCGCAATCGCGCGCGCGTCGCCTTCTTCGACCGCCAGCGCGACGCGGGCGAGGCGCTGGTGCGGACGCTGGCGAGAGCGGGCGAAGCGCCGTCGTTCATCGAAGGCGACGTCACCGACATTGCCTCGCTCCAGGCCGCCATCGCTCGCACGCGCGACGAACTCGGTTCCATCGGCGTCCTCGTCAATAACGCCGCCAACGACCAGCGGCGCGAAGTCGCCGACGTGGATGTGAGCTTTTGGGACGCGTCGCAGGCGGTCAATCTGCGCCACCAGTTCTTCGCCGCGCAGGCCGTACATCCGCAGATGAAGGCGCTGGGCGGCGGCTCCATCGTCAACCTGTCGTCCATCGCCTGGCGAACCGGCGCCGCCGACATGGCGGTTTACGCGACCGCGAAATCCGCCGTGGTCGGCCTCACGCGATCGCTGGCGCAAGCCTACGGCCCCGACAATATCCGCGTCAACGCCATCGAGCCCGGCGCAGTGATGACGGAACGACAGCGCGCGCTCTGGTACAGAACTCAGGAATCGGTCGACGCCATGGTCGCGCGCCAGCTTCTGCGCCAGACGCTGCGGGGCGACGAGATCGCGTGCGTCGCACTGTTTCTCGCCGCCGACGACAGCCGCATGATAACCAAACAGACCCTGACGGTCGACGCGGGGTTGCGATGAGCGCGAAAGCGATCGAATGCACGTTCGGGCCGAGAGGGCGTCCCCCTCATTCCGCGGCGCGGCGGACCTTGGCGGCGAAAGGGCCGCGCGCGTCGCAACCCTCGGGCGGCGCCTGGGCCGGGGCGACGAGATCGCCGCGCCAATAGCCCTTGCGCACGAGTTCGCGCGCGATCTCTTCCGCCAACGCGGCGACTTCGCGGGCGGCGCGCTTGAGCGGGCGGTTCGGGTTGGTCGCCAGATAGACCGTGCGGCGCATCGCGGGTTCGCGGATGGGCACGAGGATGATCTCGCCGCGTTCCATCTCCTCATGCACGGCGGCGTGGGCGAGGATCGAATAGCCCGATCCGCGCGTAACCATCGTTTTGATGCGGCTCAACGAGTCCATCTCAAGCACGACGTCGAGCGAGACGCTCTGGGACTGCGCGCAACGCTCGACCGTATCACGCAAGCCGTGGGTGCGGTGCGGCAGAATCAGGCCGAGATCGGCGCATTCGCGCAAGGTCACGGATTCGCGTGCGACGCCGTTGGCGCCGATGTCGCCGCGCCAGCAATCGCGCGCGGCCACCAGATAAAGCGGCTCGACGAGCAGCGGGCGCAGCGTCAGTTCCCGTGCGCCGTTGTTGTCGTAAAGCACGCCGAAATCGATTGTCCCTTCGAGCAACCACGTCAGCACGTGGCCGCTCATCGCGTCCATCGCACGCAACACCAGTTTGGGAAATTCGTTGCGCACGGTCTCGGCCAGCGGCACTGTCAGAACGTTGCTGACCGAACTGGGAAAGGCGAAGCTCACCGGGCCGCTCAGCTCTTCGGCCGCCTGTTCGCGCACGTCGCACAGCGCAGCCTCGAACGCGCGAAGCAAATCGCGCGCATGTCCATAGAGGCGCTGGCCGCTCTCGGTCAGCGTCACTCCGCGCGTCGAGCGCACCAGCAGCCGCACGCCCAATTCCTCTTCGACGCGCATGACATGGTGCGACAACGACGGCTGCGCCACGCCGAGCTTTTCGGAGGCGAGCGACATTGACTGCTGGTCGGCGATCGCCACGAAATAGCGCAATTGTCTGATGTCCACCATCCAGCGCTCCTCTTTTCCAGCCCAAAGTCAGTTTTTGTCTTCGCCCGCCGTCCTAGGCGAGCGCGCGTTCGGCGCTCGACGTCTCGCTATCGGCGGAGATGCGGCGCTCCACCAGGTTTGAAGCCCTCGCCAAATGTTCGCGGCAGTTCGCCTCTGCGAGATCGGCGTCTCCGACGCGCGCGGCCTCGAATATGGCCTCGTGTTCGTCCCAAACACGCCGCGTCGCCTGCTCGCCTTCGCGCAGCACCTCGGC
>JAYVYJ010000039.1:0-8105 GCA_043784465.1 Hyphomicrobiales bacterium | reverse complement strand
CGGCGATGATCCCCTTTCTTTGCTCGGGAAAGGCGTGTTTGAGGGCGTTGATCACCAGCTCCGTAACGATCAACCCAAGGCTGACCGAGACGTTTGCGGTTACGACGCTGTGATCGACGTCGACGACGATCGACAGCCGTTTGCGGTCATGTATCATCGAAGAGCCGAGACTTTCGCACAGGTGCGTCAGATAGGGGCGCAGCGCCACATTCCCTGACGCGGACTGGGCGAGATGGCGTTGCACCGTGGCGATGGACAACACCCGATGATGCGCATCGTGAAGGTGCCCGCGCGCCTCCTCGGACTGCATCTTGCGCGCGCTTTGCATCAGCACGCTGGCGACGATCTGAAGGCTGTTGGCGACCCTGTGTTGCACCTCTTGAAAGAGGATGTCCTTCTCGCGAACGAGTTCGTCCATCTTCCGGGCTTCGGCGCGGGCGTGCGTGATGTCGGTAATCGCGAGCAGAAGCCGGACGCGGTCGCTCTCGCCGTCTTCGAGTTTGCGCGCGTTCAGCAACAAACTGCGGTTTGCGTGGCCTTTGCGAACGAGGTCGATCTCATATGCCTCGATACGGGCGCTTCCCGAAGCGGTCGCCTTCAACAACGAACGCAACTGCGGGGCCGCCCATTCTCCCGCTCCGAGATCGGCAAGCGGCTTGCCGACGACGGCAGCGGGGGCGATTTCAAATGCGCTGCAAAACGATCCGCTCGCCGCGATGACCGTCAGATCGGCCGCGAGAAACAGCAGCGGCTCGTTCGACGAGGCGATGACCGCCAGAGTGCTCGCAGATTCGAGATGAGTGGGCTGGATGGCGGACAACATAGGTTGGCCCCTTGAGGGCCGGAGGCTCGCGAAGCGAGAGCCATAACTCGGCATAAGTGGAAGCGCACATCATTATATCCTAACGAACTTATCACACTCCGTGAAGTTCCCTATATCCCATTCGGCGGGTGGCTTTTGCGCGCGTCGTTACGCGTCCGCATCCGCTCGAACACCACGAAAAGCATCGGTATGACGAAGACGCCGATCAGCGAGCCCGCAAGCATCCCCCCGAACACGGGCGTCCCCACCGCCCGCCGGCTGGCCGCTCCCGCACCTCCCGCGATCACCAGCGGCGCGACGCCGAGGATGAAAGCGAAGCTGGTCATCATGACGGGACGAAACCGCAGCCGTGCGCCAAGCTCGGCCGCCTCCAGCACCGACTTGCCGGCCTTGCGCTGATCCACTGCGAATTCGACGATCAGGATGCCGTTCTTGGCGGCGAGCGCGACGAGCACGACGAGGCCGATCTGCGCATAAACGTCGAAGCTGCGGCCAGCGAAGAACAGCGCCAGAATGGCGCCCAGCACGCTGACGCTGACCGACAACAGCACGGGGATCGGAATGTTCCAGCTCTCGTAAAGCGCGACCAGAAACAGATAGGCGAACAACAGGGCGAGCCCCAGCACCACGCCAGTTCCGCCCGCCGCCGCCTTCTCCTGAAGCGCGGCGCCCGTCCATTCATACGCATAACCCGCAGGCAAGGTGGAGGCCGAGAGCCGCTCCATCGCGCCGAGCGCCTGCCCGGAGGAGAAGCCGGGCTTGGCGGCGCCGTTGATCTGCGCGGCGCGGAACCCGTTGTAGCGCGTGACGATCTGCGGACCTTGCACGATCTTCGGTTCGCCCAGCACGCGGATCGGCACCATCGCGCCGGATCTGGCGCGTGCATAGACGTTGAACAGATCGTCGATTTCGCTGCGGAAGGGCGCGTCGGCCTGGAGATTGACCTGCCAGACCCGGCCAAACAGATTGAACTGGTTGATGTACAAACGCCCGATCGTCGATTGCAGCGCGTTGAACACGTCCGCCACCGCGACGCCGAGCACCTGCGCCTTATTGCGGTCGACGTCGAGATAGACCTGCGGCGTGTCGGCGGAGAAAGTCGAGAAGACGCCCGCAAGTTCCGGCTGCTGATTGGCCGCCACCAGCAGGGCGCGCGAGACGGCGGCGACGTCGGTCGGCTTCTGTCCCTGCAAAGCCTCAAGCATGTACTGGAATCCGCCGGTCGAGCCGAGCCCGAGAATCGGCGGCAAATTGAAGGGGAATACGACGGCCTGATTGATCGCCGCGAGTTTGGGGCGAAGCGCCGACACGATCGCGGTCGCCGATTGCGCAGGGTCCGTGCGCTTGTCGTAAGGGGCGAGCTGGATCACAAAAAACGCCTGATTGGGCGATGTGACGCCGTCGAGAAAGTCGAACCCGACGACCGACAAGACCCCCGAGACGCCGGCGACGCCCTTGATCGTCGCCTCGACCTGTTCGACCACGCCTTCCGTCCGGTTGAGCGAGGCGCCCTCGGGCAGCCGCATCGCGGCGAACAACGCGCCCTGGTCCTCTTCGGGCAGAAAGCTCTGCGGCGTCAGCGTGAACAAATAGCCGGACGCCGCCACCGCGCCGACCGCCAGCACGAGGCCCAGAATCGAGAAGCGCACCAGCCGATGCACCACCCAGCCGTAGCCGTCGCGCGTGCGCTCGATGCCGGCGAGCACATAAGACAGCGGCCCCCGGCTCGGCGCTCCGCGCCTGATAAGGAGGGAGCACAGCGCCGGGCTCAACGTCAGCGCGTTGAGCGCGGAAATCAGCATCGAGATCGAGACTGCGACGGCGAACTGACGAAACAACTGGCCGCTGATGCCGGGAATGAAGGCGACCGGCACGAACACCGAGAGCAGCACCAGCGTGATCGCAATGATCGGCGCGGTGATCTCGCTCATCGCCTTTTTCGTCGCCTCGGGAATGGAAAGATCCGGCTCCTCCTCCACCACCCGCTCGACGTTCTCGATCACCACGATGGCGTCGTCGACGACGATGCCGATGGCGAGCACCAGCGCGAGCAGCGATACGGTATTGGCGGAATAGCCGACCACGAGCATGCCCGCAAAGGCGCCAATAATGGAGACGGGGACCGCGAGGAGCGGGATCAGCGTCGTGCGCAGCTTGCCCAGAAACAGAAACACCACCACGCCGACCAGCCCGAACGCTTCGATCAGCGTGCGCACGACCTCTTCGATGGTCGATTTGACGAACACGGTCGTGTCGAAGAACACCGAATATTCGAGATCGTTGGGAAAGCGCTGCTTCAGCGTCTCCATCGCGTCGCGCACCGCCTTGGTCACGTCGACGGCGTTGGCGCCTGGCGACTGATAGATGCCGATGGCCGCCGTCGGCGCGCCGTTGAAGCGGGAGTAACGGTCGGAGGAATTGGCGCCGAGTTCGACCCGCGCGATGTCCTTGATCCGCACGGCCGAGCCGTTGGCGTTGGTTTTCAGCACGACGTTCTGGAACAGTTCTACGCTGTCGAGGCGGCCCGTGGTCTTGACCGTGAACTCGCTGCGCTGATCGTTGGCGACGGGAGCGCCGCCGATCACGCCTAGCGCCGCGGGGACGTTCTGCGCCTTGATCGCCGCGCCGACGTCGGCCGGCGTCAGCGAAAAAGCCGCGAGCCGCGACGGGTCGAGCCATACGCGCAGCGAATAATCGAGCGGCCCGAACAGGCTCGCCTGACCCACCCCTTTCAGGCGCGCCAGCGTGTCGAGCACGTTGATTGTCGCGTAGTTGGACAGGAAAAGCGGGTCGAAGCTTTTCCTGGGCGAATAGAGCGTAAGCACCTGCAACAGCGCGGCGGATTTCTTGCGTATCGACAGCCCTTGCTGCGACACTTCGGTCGGCAATTGCGGTTGCGCCAGCGTCGCGCGGTTCTGAACGTTGACGGTGTCGATGTCGGGGTTGGTCCCCAGCGCGAAGGTGACGTTGAGCGTGTAGGTGCCGTCGGCGCCGCTGGTCGACTGATAATAGATTGCATTGTCGACGCCATTGATTTGCGCCTCTATCGGCTGCGCGATGGTGGACTCGACGAGTTCGGCGTCGGCGCCCGGGTAATTCGCGGTCAGCGTGACCTGCGGCGGCACGATCTCAGGAAATTGCGCGACGGGGATCGAGAAAATCGCCAGCAGGCCCGCGAGCGTGATGACGATGGAGATGACGAAGGCGAGGCGTGGCCGATCGACGAAGACCGCCGAAATCATTTGACGCTCTCCGCGTCGGGCTTGGCGCCGCCTTCCGCCTCGCTGGCCGCAACAACCAGCCCCGGCCGCACTTTCTGAATTCCGTCGACAATCACTTTATCGCCGATTTTGAGGCCCGAGGCGATGGCGATGTCGACGCCCACCGCTTCGCCCGTCGTCACGCGCCGCATCTGCGCCTTGCTGTCGTCGTCGACGACAAGAACATAGACGCCGACCTGATCGAGTTGCAGGGACGCGCGCGGGATGACGAGGCGCTTTTGCGGCGCGCCTTCCTCGACCTTCAGCGTCACGAAGGCGCCGTCGACGAGGGCGCGCTGCGGATTGGCGAAAGTCGCGCGAACCAACACGGTGTCCGTCTGCTGATCGACCGCGTTGCTGACGAAACTCCATTCGCCTGTCTGATCGTAGAGCTTGCCGTTGGCGAGCGTCGCACGCACCTTGATATCCGTCTTCGACGAGACGTCGCCGTGGTGTTGCGCGGCGAGATCGGCGATCTGGCGCATGCTGACGGGAAATTCGACGTAAATCGGATCGTCGCTGACGACGGTCGCCAGCACCCCGCTGCTGGCGTTGACGAGATTGCCGCGAGTCACCGCCGTGAAGCCGATGCGCCCGTCGATGGGGGAGACGATGTCGGTATAGCCGAGGTTCTCTTTGACGACGCTCAGCAAGGCCTGATTTTGCAGGACGTTCGCCTTGTTGCTGTCCAGCGTGGCGCGCGTCTGGTCGACGCTCGCCTGCGTGCCGGCGTTGGAGTTGAGAAGCTGGGCGGAGCGGTCGAAGGCGAGTTGCGCGTTTCTGGCGACCGCCTGCGCGGCGGCGAGGTTGGCCTGCGCCTGATCGACCGCAGCCTGATATTGGGTCTTTTCGATCTGGAAGAGCAGGGCGCCGGCATTCACATTCTGGCCGTCCTTGAAGGCGATCTTTTCGAGGAATCCTTCGACGCGCGCACGGGCGGAAAAGGTCTCGACCGCCTTCACGCGCCCGATGAAGGCGAGCGTCGGCGTCACGCCGCGTTCGGCTACGCTAACCACGCCCACCGCAGGCGCAGGCGCCGACGAGGGCGCGGCGGTTTGCGCCGGCTGGCAACCAAATAAAGGGACACAGGCGGCGAGCGCCGTCGTTGCTTTCTTGAAGATCGTCACATTGAAGATCGTCATATCAAGGACTCAGCCGATCCCAGAGCTTCGGTGTATAGCCCGCTTGTGACCCTCCAGAAGCGGCGCAGCGCTCACGAGTGCGTTATAGGTCGCCGGCGCCGGCCCGACGAAGGGGCAGGTCCGTTCCGGCCGTCGATCTGGCGTCGGCAGGCATGGCTTGCGCATCTCAATTGTTCTTGGTATGTTCTTGCGCCAGAACTCTCCCGGGCCAGGCCTCATGGCTGACCAGATCGTCATCACCGAGAAAACGAGCCAGGCGCAGGACGTCCGCGCCGCGATCGGGTCCCGTTACGGCGTCATTCTGCCCGCCGAAGGACATCTCCTCGACCTCATGGAGCCCGAGGAGGCCGTGCCAGCCTGGAAAAAGTGGACGCCTATCCTGCTGCGGCCCGAGGGCCTTTATGGCACGCGTCCGGCGGAAGGTGGAGGCAAGATGGCCAAGCTCCGGGCTATTCGTGAGGCGTTGCGCGGCGCCGACCGGGTCTGGCTCGCCACCGACTGCGACCGCGAGGGTCAACTGATTGGGCAAGAAATTCTGGAGCATTTCCATTTTCGCGGGCAGGTGATGCGCGTGTTGTTCACGGCGCAGGACGCCCGAACGATCCGTGACGCCTTCGACCGAGCCAAACCCAATTCCGAATACGCCAATCTGTACGCGGCGGCGGTCGCGCGCCGGCAGGCCGATCAGATCTACAATTTGTCGCTCACCCGCACTGCGACGGTTACGCTGGGGAAGGGCGCGAGAGGGGTTATCGGCGTGGGCCGGGTTAAAACGCCGACCCTGGGCATCGTCTGTCAGCGCGAGCTGGAAATCCGCGCGTTCAGGTCCGAAGCCTATTTCGAGGTGGTCGTCACCGCCGAGGTCGCGAGCGGTCGATTTCGGATGCGCCATGCGCCCACGCCGCGAATCGTCAAACGCGAGAGCGCGCAGGACATCGTCGAGGCGGCGCGGGGCTTCGAGGGCGCGCTGGCGGTGCGCGTCGAGGACAAACGGCAGGCCCCGCTTAGGCTGCACGACTTGCCCTCGTTGCAAAAGCTCTGCGGCGCCCGCTTTGGTTGGTCCGCGAGCAAGACGCTGGAGGTCGCGCAGGAACTTTACGATGGCCAGGGCAAGAAGATCGTCACCTACCCGCGTGCGGAAGTGCGCTATCTGCCCGAGGGCCTGACGGCGGACGCGCCCGCTATCGTCGCTGGACTACGTGCGGGCTCCTCGTTCGGCGCGATTCCCATGCCTGACCCGCTGGTTATTCGTCGGGGCGCGAGCGGTACGTTTTACGACAAGGGGCTGGAAGGGACGAGCCATCACGCCGTCATTCCCAACGTCAACAGAATGAACAAGCTGGCGGAGATCTGGCCTCGCCTTTCCCTCGACGAGAAGAAACTCTTCGACGCGATCGCGCGCGCTTATCTGGCGAACCTGATGCCCGACTTTCGCTATCGGCAGACGACCGCGACGCTCGACGTCAAAGGCTTCGATTTTCGGGCGTCGGGGCGCCAATCCCTCGACTTGGGCTGGCGCGCAGCCTTTCCGGACTGGCGACCCAGCGAGGAGAAGGGCGACGAGGCGCAATGGCTTCCCTCGCTCAAAAATGGCGAGAACGCGTGTCTGCGCGATCCAAAGATCGAGGACAAGGAGACCCGGCCTCCGCCGCGTTACAACGAAGGGTCTCTCATCGAGGCGATGCAGAATGCGTGGCGCTTCGTCGCTGACGATGTGCTGCGGGAACGGCTGAAGGAGGCCAAAGGCATAGGCACGCCGGCGACCCGCGCGGACATCATCGGCGGGCTGAAGACGCAGGCGTTCCTGACGACAGACGGCAAGCACCTCGTCCCCACCGAGATCGGCCTGTCCCTGTTCCGCGTTCTCAGACAAGCCGATCCCGCGCTTGTCGATCCGGGCGTGACGGCGCGGCTGGAATGTCTGCTGGACGAAGTCGTCGTCGGCCGACAGGAGATGATCGGCGCGATTGACGCGGTTTGTGAAGTCGCCCGGCGCATCATTGGCAAGCTCACGGCGGACGGAGCGGCGTGCGCGACGCTTCCCCGGGGAAGCTCGAAGGGCGAGTTGGGTTGTCCGCCCACGGCGGCGATGAAGCGCTACGCCGACAGCATCGCTCAACAGAAGAAAATTCGCCCGCCGGCGGGTTACGAGGCTTCGACCGCCATCTGCCGGGCCTTTCTCAACGAACACGCCGTCCGGAAGGCGGAGGACGAGCCTGCGGTTTCGCGAACTCGGAGGGCGTCGGCGACGCCAAGGGATGCGGATGGCGCCAACGACGCCGCTGGACGTTCGGGCGCGAAATCGCGCGCGCCGAGCGCGGAAGCAGCGCCGTCGCGCGCCCGGCGCCGCGTTGAAGTTGTGGGCGAGCGGGCGTTTCCTCCTGCGCGCTCGAAGAAGCGCCGGACAAACGGCCAAGAATACTCCTCCCTGCGACCAGCGCCAACGGATCCAGCGTCCGCGACGCCGTTGAAAATTCCCTTTGGCAACAAGGAAATCGCCATGAAGCTTGGCGCCCGTTACGGCCCGGGCGGATGGTATGCGCCGCCCGGTGTCGATCTCTCCGGATTTCGCGAGCGAGGCTGGAACTGAGCCCGGAGACGGAGCGCCAAATTGCAGATTGGGTCTCGCGCCGACGAATGCGCTGGCCGCCTTCCCACAGGCCGTCAATCCATTGCGCCCCGCGCGATCGACCTGTCGAGGGCTTCCTCGCAATATGAGCGTCGCGCCTTCGAGCCTCGACGCGTCGTCGGATCGCCCGACAGGAAAGCGCGCGCGATAAGGATCGCCATCAAACCTGCGGGAGCGCGCAGCTCGTCACGTCGCCCATTGTGAAATAACGACTGGCCTTGCAATAATATTATTCGAGCGTATATGGAGAT
>JAYVYJ010000038.1:0-14590 GCA_043784465.1 Hyphomicrobiales bacterium | reverse complement strand
ACACCCGCGCCGCCTGCCCGAATTCGCTCGGCCAGCGTCCCCTGCGGGTTGAACTCCAGTTCCAGCTCGCCCGCCAGATACATTTTGGCGAAAATCTTGTTCTCGCCGACGTAGCTCGAAATCATCTTGGAAATCTGCCGCGTCTCCAAAAGCACGCCAAGCCCGATGCCGTCGACGCCGGCATTGTTGGAGACGACGGTGAGGTTCCTCGCTCCGCTGACCCGCACCGCGTCGATCAACGCCTCCGGCACGCCGCAGACGCCGAAGCCCCCGGCCATCAGCATCATGCCGTCCTTGACGAGCCCGGCCATAGCCTCGGCCGCGCTGGCGTAAACCTTGTTCATCGCCCGCTCCCGTTCTCCCGCGCTGACTTAGCGGCGCGAGGCAGGCTCGGCAAGCGTTCCGGCGCGCAGCCACTAATTTGCATAGCGGGCCGGGGGTTGATCGCGACGCGCGGCCGGCCTAGCTCTGCAACGCTATCCGGCAGCGAGGCGCACATGGTCCCCATCGGAATCGTCACCGTCTCCGACCGCGCCTACGCCGGGGTCTACGAGGACAAGGGCGGCCCCGGCATCGAGGCCGCTCTCACCGCGATCCTTTCCTCTCCCTGGCGCCCGGTCCGGCGCATAATCCCCGACGAGCGCGCGCAAATCGAGGCCGCGCTGATCGACCTCGCCGACGTCGAGCGTTGTTCGCTGATCCTGACGACGGGGGGCACCGGCCCCAGTCCGCGCGACGTGACGCCCGAAGCCACGGAAGCGGTGTGCGAGCGCATGATGCCGGGCTTCGGCGAACTGATGCGCACCCGCAGCCTGCTCGAAGTTTCCACCGCCATCCTCTCGCGCCAGACGGCGGGCCTCAGAGGCCGGAGCCTCATCGTCAACCTGCCTGGAAAACCCACCGCGATCCGCACCTGTCTCGACGCGGTGTTCCCCGCGATCCCCTATTGCCTCGACCTGATGAGCGGCGACCGGCTGGAAACGAACCGGCAAGTCTGCGTCGCCTTCCGCCCCAAGGGATAAGGCCCACGCAAGGGCGCGCCGCGACAAAAGCGCCGATGCGCATACAGGCTGACATCTCCATCGGCGATTGGATCGACCGGTTGACGATCCTCGAAATTAAGCTCGCCGAGATCGGCGAGCGCGACAAGCTCGCCAACGTCGCGCGCGAATACGAAACCCTGCTCGCCGCCGCCCCCGCCGGCCTGCTCGCCGACCCCAACATCGCTCGCGCCCGTGAGCGGCTTAAGGACGTCAACGCCGAGTTATGGCGGATCGAGGACGAAATCCGCCTGAAAGACCGCGCGCGCGCCTTCGACGCGCATTTCATCGCCCTCGCCCGTGCTGTTTATGTCACCAACGACCGCCGCGCCGAACTCAAGCGCGAGATCAACCGCCTCGCCCACAGCGACATCGTCGAGGAAAAGAGCTACGCGACCTATTGAAGGGTCCCGGCGCGACCCTTGACCCGCCCAACGCGCGCGCTAGACCCGGCCCATGTTCGCCTGGGTCCGCTCCCCGCAAATCCTCAAACTGTTCGTCGGCCAGCACATAGCCAACGGCCTGGGCGTCGCGGCGGGCGTGATGACGCTGGCCGTCGGCGCCACGGTCCTTCTGGGTTTCGCGGGCGGATTTTCCGTCACGTTGGGCGCCATCGCCGCCAGCATCGGCGATTTTCCCGCTCCCTTGCGCGACAAGGCCAAGAGCATGAGCGTCGGCTTCGCCCTCGCGCTCGCCGCCGTCGCGCTGGCCCTCGCCGCCGAACATTCCCTGCCCGTGGAGATCGCGGCGCTCGGCCTTATCTCGTTCGGCGCGGGCCTCGTCAGCGGATATGGCCGCTGGGCGCTCGCGACCTCCATGCAAATCCTCGTCGCCACGGTCCTGGCGTTGGGACTGCCGCCGTCAAGCCTCTCCCAGGAAGGCGTCTTGCTCGCCCGCATGGCCATCGGCGGCGTGGGCTATATCGCGATCTCGCTGGTGATCTCGCGGCTGATCGCATCGAGCGACCGGCGCATGATGACCAGCGAGGCTTTGCGCGATCTCGCCAATTTCCTGTTCGCCTTCGCCCGCTTCGCCGATCCGCAAGCTGACATCGCCGCCGTCTACGGCCGCGTCATCCGCTCTCAGGCGGCCTTCTCCGAGCAATTGCAGGCCGCCCGCGCTTTGCTGCTGGAGAATCCGCTGAAGACGCCCGAGCGCACCCGGCTCGCCGCCTCCATCGGCCTCATGCTCGACACGCTCGACGCGCTGGTGGCCGCCCAGTGCGACCTGCCGGACCTGCGCGGCCTGCCCGCTGCGGAAGAATGGATGCGCCGGGTCGGCGTGCTTTTGCGCGCAACTGCGCTCGATATCCAGCACCTGAGCCTCGACCTGCTCGCCCATCGCGCGCCGAGCCTGCCCAAGGATCATCAACTCGCCCGCGACGCCGTGCGGCGCGAGGGCCTCCGCCTCGCCGCCGACGCCGACACGCCCGCCGACGTGCGCGCCGGCGTCGGGCGCACGCTCGCCCGCTTCGACGCCGCGCGCGCCGCTATCGCGCGGCTGGAGCGCGCGCTCGGCGACGCCGACGTGGCGTCGGCGGCGATGCGCGACGTCACGCTCGCCGCCTTCCGACCGCGCCGCTCCTTCGCGATCAATGTCCTGCGCGCCCACCTGACGCCCGCCTCTCCGGTGTTCCGCTACGCCGCCCGGCTGTCTCTCGCCATGATGGCGGGCGGGATCGCGGCGGCGGAACTCGGTGGCGAGCGCCATGGCAATTGGGTGCTGTTGACCATCGCCGTCATTTTGCGCGCAGGCTATGGCCTGACGCGGCAGCGCCGCGACGATCGGGTTATCGGCACGCTGATCGGCTGCGTGCTCGCCTCGGCGGCGGTCGCCTACGCGCCGACCTGGGCGCTGCTGGTGGTGCAGGCGGCGGCGCTCGCCATCGCGCACGGCTTCGCGCGGCTCAACTATCGCGTATCCTCGGTCGGCGCCTCGATGATGGCGCTGGTGTCGCTGCATCTGGCCGAACCCGATTTCGCCTCTCCCATGCTCGCCCGCCTTGCCGACACCCTGATCGGCGCGGCGATCGCGCATCTGTTCAGCTACGTGCTGCCCAACTGGGAGGTCGTGGAGGCGCCCAAGATCGCGCGGCGGTTGAAAGCGCGCGCCGCCGCCTTCGGCGAGGTCGCGCTGCGCTTCGACGCGCCGCAACACGATTACCGGCTCGCCCGCAAGGATTTCATGGAGGCGCTCGCCGCGCTTTCTGATAGTGCAGCCCGCATGGGTGGGGAACCCCGCGCGGCCCAGCGCGCGCTCGACGAACTCAGCGCCATGGTGGTGGCGGCGGGCGGGGCGGCGGCCAACCTGTCTGCGACGCGGCTCGACGCGCTGGAGGCCGGCCCCGACGCCGCGCCCTGGCTGGAGGCGGAGCGCGCCGCCGCCGCCGCGACGCTCGCCGGCGCCCCGGCGCCGGAGGGGTCGCGTCTGGCCGTCAGCCTCGCGGGCCTCGTAGGCGCGGCGGACGCCTACGAGAAAGCCGCCCGGCGCGACGAGGATTTGCACGGCAACTGAAGCGGGGGCATGATCGCCGGCAAAACTCCGGGAGGAACCATGTCCGTCGTCGCCTTCGACCGCCCCGATTTCCTCTGCGGGGAGGAGATCGTGATGTTTGGCGATTCGGTCGCCAAATTCTTCGACGCTCATGCGCCGGAATCGCGCGTCGCCAAATGGCGGGCCGACAAAATCGTCGAGCGCGAGATGTGGCGCGAGGCGGGGGCGGCGGGGCTCCTGTGCCTGTCGATGCCGGAGGTCTATGGCGGGGCGGGCGGCGACTACCGGCACGAGGTCGTGCTCATGGAAACCATGGCGGCCAAGGGCGTCGACGGCTTCGGCGCTTCGCTGCACAACGCCATCGTGGCGCCCTATATCCTGCATTACGGGTCCGAAGAGCAGAAGCGCCGCTGGCTGCCGGGCATGGCTAGCGGCGATCTCGTCGGCGCCATAGCGATGAGCGAGCCGGGCGCCGGATCGGACCTGCAAGGCGTGCGAACGAGCGCCAGGCGCAGCGGCAACCACTATGTGATCGACGGCCAGAAGACGTTCATCACCAACGGCCAGACGGCCAACCTTATCGTCGTCGTCGCCAAGACCGATCCGGGCGCGGGCGCGAAGGGCACGTCGCTGATCGTCGTCGAAACCGACGAGACCGACGGCTTCGCGCGCGGCCGCAACCTCGACAAAATCGGACAGGACGCGCAGGACACGTCCGAATTGTTCTTCCACGAGGCGCGCGTGCCGACCTCCAACCTGCTGGGGGCCGAGGAAGGGCAGGGGTTCAAACAACTGATGCAGCAATTGCCGCAGGAGCGGCTCAACATCGGCGTCGGCGGGATGGCGGTGATCGAGCGCGCCGTGCAACTGACCATCGATTACGTGAAGGAGCGGCAGGCGTTCGGCAAAAAGCTGATCGAGTTCCAGAACACGCAATTCGTGCTGGCCGAGTGCAAGACGGAGGCGAATGTCGGGCGCGCGTTCGTCGACCGGCTGATCGGCCTGCATCTGGAGGGCAAACTCGACGCGTCGACGGCCTCGATGGCCAAATACTGGATCAGCGATCTGGAATGCAAGATCGTGGATCGTTGTCTGCAATTGTTCGGCGGCTACGGGTATATGAACGAATACCCTATCGCCCGAATGTTTCGCGACACGCGCGTGCAGAGGATTTATGGCGGGGCGAACGAGATCATGAAGTTGCTGATTGCGCGGACGTTGTGACTGACGGCTCCAGGTGGCGAAAGCGGGCGTCCTCACCCGCTCTCACCGCCGTCGCCCAAACCTCCGTCCGCCCTCGATCACCCACATCGCGACCAGCGCCCCCAGCAGCACGGCGAGCCCGACGAACCCCTGAGCGAACGGCCAGCGCGAAATGCCAATCAGCGCGCTCGCCCCGCTCCGCTTAATCGCCAGATACCCTGAACCCGCATAGACCGGGGAATCCCGCATCTCGACGATCCGCAGCGCCGCCGCGTCGCCAACACGCCGCGCGTCGCCCCCTGTCTCCTGCGCCAGGGGCCCCAGATGTTTGGTCGTCGAGACGACTTCCTGAAACTCCAGCGGATTCTCCGGCCCGACATTGACCAGCGCGATGTGCTCGCCGTCGGTGGCGCGATAAAGCCCGTTGTCCTCGACATGCACGCGCGCAGTCGCCAGCCCCGGCGCCGTCGTCTGCAACGTCACGGGACGCCCGACGCCGTCCGGTCCCGTCAACGTGACGGCAGGCACGTCGCCCTTCAGGCTCTGGCGCTCCACGGTCACGTCCTGTGCGCGCGCGCGTAAGCGGAGCGCCTCCTCCTCAAGCTGCGGCTCCTTCATCAACCAATGCGCGAGCCGGCGCAGCAGATCCAGATGCGGCCCGCCGCCGTCGTGACCGCGCGCCCACAACCAAATCTGGTCGCTCAGCAGAAGCGCGACGCGGCCCTGCTCGACGCGCGAGAGCGCCAACAAGGGCGTCGAAGGCCCGGCCTGAAGCACATTGACTCCGCTCGTCAGCTTCGCCCCGATGGCGCGATACCAGCCGCCCCAGGCGGGCGGCTCCGAGTCGCCGCCCGGCAGATCGCGCGCGACGGGATGCTTGCGCCCGTCGGGCGAAATCTCCGGGCGGAATGGGCGCACGACGTCGTCGCCGGTCGGCGCGGCGGGCGAGATCGCGCCCAGCGGCGTGTTGAACATGCCCTCCGGCGTTTCGAACTCCGGCCCCGCCGCCAGCAGCAGAGCGCCGCCCTGCTTCACGTAAGTCGCGATGTTTTCCAGATAGATTTGCGGCAGCACCGACTGCTGGGAATAGCGGTCGAAGATGATGAGGTCGAATTCCTTGATCTTGCGACCAAACAAATCCGCCACCGGAAAGGCGATCAGCGACAGTTCGTTGATCGGCGTCCCGTCCACGCTCTTGTCCGGCGGGCGCAGAATCGTGAAATGCACGAGATCGACGTTGGCGTCCGACTTCAACAGATTGCGCCACATGCGCTCGCCCGGATGCGGCTCGCCCGAGACCAGCAGCACCCGCAGCTTGTCGCGCACTCCGTTGACGGTGACGACGGCGGCGTTGTTGATGTTTGTGAGTTCGCCGGGAAGGGGAGCGACCGAAAGCTCGAAGATGTTGTCGCCCGCGTGTTCGACGGGGGCGGGGATGTCGAGCCGCTCGCCGATCTTCGCCTCGCGCGTCGCGATCGCCTTGCCGTCGCGCTTGATGGTGATCGTCGCAGGCTCGCCCCGGTCGTCGCTGTCCAGCACCTTCACGCCGATGGTCTGCGGTTTGCCGACGATGCCAAAGCGCGGCGCTTCCACCAATTCCAGCCGCCGGTCGCGCTCGCCCGCGTGGCCGGTGATCAGCGCATGAACCGGCGCATGAAAGCCCAGCGCCTCGGCCCTTTCGGGAATGTCATGCACCACGCCGCTGGTGATGAAGATCGCGCCGCCGACGCGCTCTGGCGCCACGTCGGCCAGCGCGCCCTGAAGGGCCGCGAAAAGCTGCGTACCTTTGTTGTCGGGATCTTCGCGCGGGCTGTCGACCACATGGGTCTCGACGTTTTCCAGCTTGGCGAGTTGTTCCAGCACCACCTTGCGCGCCGCTTCCGTTTGGCCCTCGCGCTCGCCGATGCGGTTGGCGCCATAGCGGTCAACCACGACCGCGACCACGGATTTGAGCGGGCGCCTGTCCTCGCGCCGGAAGGCGGGATCGGCGACGAAGAACAGCAGCAACGCCGCGACAAGAGCGCGCAAGGGGCCCGCGCGCGGCCGCGTCAACGCGGTGAGCGCAACCACGGCGACGCCTGCGGCGCCTAGAGCCGCCAACGCCCATAGCGGAAAGATCGGCGAGAGGCTCAACGACCAGTCGTTCATCGCGCGAGCCTTTCGAGGAGATCGCGCGCGTGGACCTGATCGGCTTTGTAGTTGCCTGTCAGAGCGTACATCACCAGATTGACGCCCGCGCGCAACGCCATCTCGCGCTGGCGCGGCCCGCCGGGGACCAGAGGATAGAGAGGCGCGCCGTCGTCGTGCGCGGCCCAGGCGCCGGCGAGATCGTTGGACGTGATGACGATGGGCGACACGCTGTCGCCCGCGCGCGCGGGGCGGTTTGCGCTGTCCTTGGGATCGGCGGGCGGAAGCGCCTCGATCCAGGTCTGGCCGTTGTCATAGCGGCCCACGAACTTGTCGAGCAGGTAAAACGTCTTGGTCACGACATGGTCGCGCGGCGCCGGCTCCAGAGCAGGCACGTCCACGCCCGTCATCAGCTTGCGTAGCCAAAGCGACGCCGCGCTCCCCGCGCCTTCCGGCTCCAGCGCGTCGCGCGTGTCGAAAACGATGGTGCCGCCGTTGTGCATGAAGGCCGCGACGCGCGCCACCGCGTTGGTCGCAGGCTGCGGCTGGTTGGCGGCTATGGGCCAGTAGAGCCAAGGATAGAAGCTAAGTTCATCCTTGGCGGGATCGACGCCCGCGGGTTCGGCGAGCGCGGCGGAGGTCCGCTGGTTGAGCGCGTGGCTCAATTGTTCGAGGCCGAGCCGCGAGGTCTCGTCGGTCTCCGCGTCGCCGGTAATCACGTAGGCGAGCCGCGTCGCGGTCGCCGCTTGCACGTCGGTGAGTTCGCCCGCCCGAGCCTGCTGCGGATGAATGAGCAGCAGCAGCGCGAGCGGCGCCGCGCGCGCGAACCGCCAGCGCCGACCGCCCTTGGCCAATGAGGCGAGCGTGTCGATCAGGAAGCCGACGAACGCCGCCAGCAACAACCACGGCTTGAGATCGACCGGCGGCGACGTCGTCAGGCCGCCGCCGCGCAGCTTGAGCCCCGCATAATTGGCCGCCGTGAGCTTCGCGTCCTCGCTCAGCGCGTTGAGCGCGCTGGCGCTTTCGGGCGCGCCGTAGAAGCCTGGCGGATGCTCTGCGTCCGCCGATGGTGTGTCGGCTGTCACCGGCTTGGCGGTGGCGGGCGGCTCGCCGAGAGCGCCAAAACCGTCGAGCGTGCGCCAAGGCGCAAGCGCCGACTTGGCCTGAAGCGCCGACTTGGCCTGAAGCGCCGGCCCCGCCTTCGCCGGTACGCCGGCCTCGGCCACGATTCTGCGCAGCATTTCGACGAACAGACCCGAAAGCGGCAAGTTCGACCATGTCGTGTCGGCGGTGACGTGAAACAGCACGATGCGCCCCTTGCCGCGCCGCGTCGCGGTGACGAGCGGCGTGCCGTCGGCGAGCCGCGCCCAGGTCTTGTCGGGCAGGCCGGGGTTGGGTTCGGCCAGCACCTGCCGCGACACTGTCACTTCGTCGGGGATTTTGACGCCGACGAACGGGCTAGGCGCTTCGAAGGGTGCGATATGCCTGGGGCTGTCCCACGACAGCGCCCCGCCCAAAGTGCGGTCGCCGCGCCTTAGCTCCACGGGCAGCAAGTCGTCGTCTGCGGAGGCCGTGCGCGCGCCCGCGAACCGGATCAGCACGCCGCCCGCCTCCACGAAGGCGACGATCTTTTCGTGATCAGCGGGGGCGATGTGGGCGTCGGCCAGCACCAGCGCTGACGGCTGCTCGCCGAGCAGATCCGCAATGGGGTCCGCGACGCCCCCCTTGGCCTCGCGCACTTCGGCGAACGGCGCGAGAGCGCGCGTGACGTAGTAGGTCGAGGCGAGCAGCGGCTCGGCCAGATCGGCGGCGCCGCCGCCAACGGTCGCGACCCGCCGCCGCTTTGCGCGCTCGTCGAGCAGCCAGACCGCGCCCGCCGAACGCTCGCCGTCGATGACCAGCCGCGCGATGTCGTTGCGCACTTCCACCGGCAGCTCGAACCGGGCTTTGGCCTCGCTCTTGTCGCCAAAATCGAAACCCGCCTCGCCGACGCTGCGCCCCTTGGCGTCGAGCGCCCGCACGATTCCGTGCGCCGGCCCATGGACCGCCGCGCGCGCCACCGTCGCCTCCAATACGGCGGGCAGGCTCTCAGCCCCCGTCAGCGCCAGCGGCGTCGCCGCATCGACGGCCACGTCGGCGGACGCGGCCTTCAGCGCATCGGCGAACGCGTCGCCCTCCCCGAAATCGAGGCCGTCGGCGATCCACAAAACCTGCGCATCGCCATGCGCGGCCAGAAACGTCGCGAGGGCGGCGCGGGCGGGCGCGCGCGGCGGGGCATAGGGAGCAGGCTGAAGCGCCGCCAGCTTCGCCTCCACCGCTTCCCCCTCAGCCAGCGTGATCTCCTGTCCGCCCTGCGACAGCGCCGCCAGCGCCACCGGGCGCCCGGCCTTGGCCGCCGCTTCCGCCTGCTCGCGCGCCAGCGCGATGCGCTTTTCCCACGCCGGCGCCGCCGCCCAGCCGTCGTCAAGCAGGATCAGCAGCGGACCGTTGGCCCCGCCCCGCACAAGCGCGCGCAAAACCGGCCCCGCCATCGCGAAAATCACCAGCCCTGCGATCGCCAGCCGCAGCAGCAGGATCGGCCACGGCGTGCGATGCGCCGTAGTCTCCCGGGGGTCGAGCCCCAGCAGCAGCCGCACGGGCGGAAACACCTGACGGCGCGGGCGCGGCGGCGTGACGCGCAGCACCCAGTAAAGCGCGACGAGGCCGACAAGAGCGGCCAATACCGCCGGAGCGGCGAACGCGAGCGGCAGACCCAGCATCAAGCCGCCGCCTGTTCAAGCCGCGCGTGCAACGCGAGCAGCGCGCCGGCGACGGAAGCGTCGGTGCGGTGAAGCGCGAAATCCCAGCCGCAAACGCGGGCGGCTGCGGCCACCGCCGCGCGCTGCGCCGCCAGCCGGGCCTGGTAGGGCCCGCGCAAATTCTCCGCGCGCGGCGCCCGCCAGGCAGGCGCGCCCGCGATGTCGAGAAAATCCACGGCGCCCTCGAAGGGAAAGGTCTCCTCGATGGGATCGGCGACCATCAGCACATGCCCTTCCACGCCTTCCCCCGCCAGCGCGGAAAAGCGCGCTTCGATCTCCTCGGGGGCTTTAAGAAAATCCCCGATCAGCACGATTTTCGCCCGCGCCCCCAGCGCCGTGCGCGGCGGCAGCGGCTCGGGCGTCGGCCCCGGAGCAGCGAGCGCCTGCGCGAACCGGTCGATCACGTCGCGCGCCGCCAGCGGCCTGGTCAGGCCCATCAGCCCGACCCGCTCGCCGCCTCGCACCGCCAGATCCGCCAGCGCCAACGTCAGCACCGCCGCACGGTCGCGCTTGGTTGCGCTCGCGAGGTCTGAGCGAAAATCCATCGTCGCCGACCGGTCAAACCACACCCACACCGTCTGCGCGCCCTCCCATTCGCGCTCGCGCACGAACGCCTGCGCGCCGCGCGCGGAGCGGCGCCAGTCGATGCGGTTGGCGGGTTCCCCCGAGGCGAAGGGGCGGAACTGCCAGAACGTCTCGCCCGTCCCTGCCCGCCGCCGCCCATGGACGCCATGCAGCAGACTATGCGCCAGCCGCCGCGCG
This sequence comes from Hyphomicrobiales bacterium, assembly GCA_043784465.1. Classification (GTDB taxonomy): domain Bacteria; phylum Pseudomonadota; class Alphaproteobacteria; order Rhizobiales; family Beijerinckiaceae; genus Roseiarcus. The sequence continues at coordinate 4,167 of JAYVYJ010000038.1, read as the reverse complement.
GCGACCACGAGTTCCGGCAGCCGTGCGGCGAGAGTGGCGGCCTCTTGGCGCGGCGACGTCAACGGACGTGCTTGGCGACGAGCTTCGCCACGACCTGAGCGATCGTCACGCCTTCGGCGCGGGCGGAATAGGTCAGCGCCATTCGGTGTTTGAGCACCGGCTCAGCCAGCGCGATCACGTCCTCGCGCGAGGGCGAAAGGCGCCCCTGCAACAAAGCCCGCGCCCGCACAGCCAGCGTCAGCGCCTGCGCCGCGCGCGGACCCGGCCCCCACGAGACGGCCTTGGTCAGTTCCTTGTCGCCGTCCTCGGGCCTTGCGGCGCGCACGAGGTCGAGGATCGATTCGACGATGCTTTCCCCGATGGGCGCCGCGCGCACCAGCCGTTGCGCCGCCGCCAGATCGTCCGCGTTCATCACCGCCTTGGCCTTGGCCTCCAACACGCCTGTCGTTTCCAGAAGGATTCGTCGCTCCGCCACCCGATCAGGGTAGCCGACGTCGATCTGCATGAGGAAACGGTCAAGCTGCGCCTCGGGCAGCGGATAGGCGCCTTCCTGCTCCAGCGGGTTTTGCGTCGCCAGCACGTGAAACGGGCTGGGCAGATCGTGACGCACGCCCGCCACCGTGACATGCCGCTCCTGCATCGCCTGCAACAGAGCCGATTGCGTGCGCGGGCTCGCGCGGTTGATCTCGTCCGCCATCAGAAGCTGCGCGAAGATCGGACCTTTCAGAAACCGGAACCCCCGCCGCCCGTCGACGCCCTCGTCCATCACCTCGGCGCCGAGAATGTCGCTGGGCATCAGGTCCGGCGTGAATTGGATGCGCAACGCGTCCAGGCCCAGCACCGTGCCCAGCGTCTCCACCAGTTTCGTCTTGGCGAGGCCAGGCACGCCGATCAACAGGCCATGGCCGCCCGACAGCAGCGTGGTCAAAGTCTGCTCGACGACGGTTTCCTGCCCAAAGATGACCGCCCCGACCGCCTCGCGGGCCGCACTCACCCGCGCCAGCGTCGCCTCGGCCTGTCGGGCGAGCGAGACGTCGAATTCGGCCACCGGCATGAAACCTCCTGGAGCAAGCGGCTATTCTCGAAACGACCGCACGTGCATAAGTTACGCCTAGGGCCACCTGTTGGCGCATCATCGACGCGAGAATATGGCGCATCTGTCGCAAAACGGAAATAAGTCCCCCGACGTCGCGCTCGCCGGACTAGGCGAAGCGCAAGCGTTTGCGCAACGCGGACCCGCGCCGGTCCATTTGTGGAATCCGCCGTTCTGCGGCGACATCGACATGCGGATCGGGACCGACGGAACGTGGTTTTATCAGGGCACGCCCATCGGCCGCCCCGCGCTGGTCAAACTGTTCTCGTCCATCCTGCGAAAGGACCCTGACGGCTATGTGCTTGTCACGCCTGTCGAAAGGGTCGGGATCAAGGTGGACGACGCGCCTTTCCTCGCCGTCGAAATGCGCATCGAAGCGGGCCGGCTCGGGTTTCGCACGCAGGTCGACGATTCCGTGTGGGTCGATGCGGAACATCCCTTGAGATTCGAGCTCGGCGCGGCGGAAGGCGTCAAGCCTTACGTAAAGATACGCGGCGATCTCTGGGCGCTCGTTAGTCGCGCGCTGTTTTACGATCTCGTCGAGATCGGCGAGACGGCCACGCACGAGGGGGAATCCTGGTTTGGCGTCGCCTCGGGCGGTCTGTTTTTCCCGATGCGCCGCGCCGCCGAGATCGAGGGCCTGTGAGATTTCCGCCCGATCCTGTCGCCTTCAGGGAGTTTGCGAGCCGGCGTCTCGACGCGGCGCCCCCGGTCGGCGCTTTTCGCCTCACCGCGAGCGATTTCGCTTTGAGCGGCGAAATGCCGCAAGACCTGCCAGCCCCGAGAGCGGCCGCCGTGCTCGCCCCCATCGTCGTCCGTGACGATGGGCTCACGATGCTGCTGACGGAACGCGCGAGCGGCCTGCGCGCCCATTCCGGCCAGATCGCGTTCCCCGGCGGTAAGATCGACCCTGGCGAGACGCCGCTGCAAGCCGCCCTGCGCGAGGCCGAGGAAGAGATCGGCCTCGACCGTGCTTTCGTCGAACCTCTGGGCTGGCTCGACGCCTATTCCACAGGCACGGGCTTTCGCATCGCGCCGCTCGTCGCGCTGGTGCGGCCGGGTTTCGCGCTTACCCTCAACCGCATGGAGGTCGCCGACGCCTTCGAGACCCCGCTCGCCTTCTTGATGGACGAGGCCAATCACCAGATCCACGAGCGCGACATCGGCGGACGCCCGCGCCGCTTTTACGCCATGCCGCACAACGACCGTTTCATCTGGGGTGCGACGGCGGGCATGTTGCGCAATCTTTGGGAAAGGCTTGCTTGAGCGATGGCGCGCGCGCTTTTTGAAACCTTCGGCCTGTTCCTCACGCCTTTCGCGGTCTTCGCGCTTTATCTGCTCCTGCGCTCGCGCTATCCGCTCGCCGTGGAGCATTGGACGCGAGGCCGGCTTAGCGCTTTGACGCTTGCGGGTCTTGCGGCGGCGACGGCCGGGCTGCTGCTGGCGACATGGCTCGCCCCGCGCGGCCATGGCCGTTACATCCCTGCGCATATCGAAAACGGCGTCATCGTGCCAGGCCGGTCCGAATGACTCTGAGCCTCCGCGAAGGGCGCCTCGCCGATCTTTCGGCGCTTTCGCTTCCCTCCTTGCGGCGCGCCCTTGCGCTGCTCGACGCAGAGGGCGAGGAGACGCGGCTCGTCGGCGGCGCCGTGCGCGACCTGCTGCTGGGCCTGCCTCCGGGCGATTTCGACCTCGCCACCACCGCGACGCCCGAGACGGTGATCGCACGGGCGAAGGCGGCGGGGGTCCCCTTTATCCCGACCGGCCTTGCGCACGGCACCGTCACCCTGATCGTCGAGGGCCGCCCGCTCGAAGTGACGACGCTGCGGGAGGACGTCGACACCGACGGGCGCCACGCCAAGGTTCGTTTCGGCCGCGACTTTGCCGCCGACGCTCGCCGCCGAGATTTCACGATCAACGCGCTGTCGCTCGATGCGTCCGGCCGCGTCCACGATTCCGTCGGCGGCCTCGCCGACCTCGAAGCCGGCCGCGTGCGCTTCATCGGCGAGGCCCGGCGACGCATCGCCGAGGATTATCTGCGCATCCTGCGGTTCCTGCGCTTTTCGGCGCGCTTTGGCGACGGCGGCCTCGACGCCGAGGGCTTTGTGGCTTGCAGCGCGGGGCGCGCGGGGCTGGCGCAGCTTTCCGCGGAGCGGGTGCGCGCGGAGCTTCTCAAAATCCTCGTTGCGCGTCATGCAGCGTCCGTCGTCGCCGAAGCCGACGGCGCCGGCCTGCTCGCGCTCGTGCTCGGCGGCGTCGCGCGCCCCCGGCGTTTCGCGCGCCTCGCGGGCATCGAAGCGGCCCGCGCGGAGGCCCCCGACGCGCTCCTGCGCCTGGCCGCGCTGGGCGTCTGCGTACGCGAGGACGCGGATCGCTTGCGCGAGCGTCTCCATTTGTCCAACGCGGAGGCAGGCCGGTTGGAGGCCGCCGCCCGGGCGGCGGAGGTCTGGCATGGCCGCCAAACGCCTGCCGCGCTCGGCGATCTGCGCGCGGCGCTGTTCACGCACGGGCCGCGCGCGGCGCTCGACGCCGCGTCTCTGGTACACGCAGAGAGCGGGGCGCCCGCTGACGAACCCGGCTGGTCGTCCGCCTATCGCTTCCTGCGCGACACGCCGCCGCCGCGCTTGCCCTTCTCGGGCGCCGATCTGCTGGCGCGCGGCGTGCCGCCGGGGCGCGGCGTCGGCCTTGTGCTGAAGCGGCTTCAGGCAAGTTGGATAAGAGCGAGCTTCCCGCGCGAGCCGGAGGTGCTGGCGCGATTGCTTGGGGAGGCGCTGGAGGGGGTGTAGGGGCGGCTTCCGTCCTGAAACGCGAACTTTCCGTCCTGACCGGGCTCGTCCCCGCGATCTACGCGGTGAAGCGTCGCCGAGGTTGCAGAAGTTTGAAGCCCTGCGGCCTGAACGCCGCGACAAAATATGGGAGCGCTTTGGCATTCATGCCCGCGGGGATGGCCGGGACAGTCTCGCCCGTAACGACGAGCATTGGTTGTTTGTACGTCCTCAAAGGCGCTTCTCATCGATCGCCAAACGCCCCTCACCCCTTGTTCGCCCACATCCGAAACAGCAATTGTCCCAGCT
>JAYVYJ010000037.1:0-6886 GCA_043784465.1 Hyphomicrobiales bacterium | reverse complement strand
CCTGCGCCCACTCATCGCGCGATTCCGCGAATATCTGAGCCAACACGCGGCTTTCAATCAAACATTCGGGATCGTGTGAAATGAGGGGATGGCTGAGGGGTAACGCTCCGTAATAACCAAACATGCTTTTTCATATTGCCTTTTGGCGCTTGTCCCCCTTAAGGGTTTGTTAAGGATCGGCGGATGGCGGCCGGCGTTCCCCACATGTTTTATTCAGGGGGACATCCATGACTTTGCGTCACGGAGAGCGTTTTGACGCCGCCGTAACAGAGCCTGCTCGCGAGCCGCGCCGGGTATTTTCCGCATTTCTGCTGGGCGCCGCGCTTTCGGTGGCGGGTCTAGCGGCTTTGGCCGCCGGGGTCGCCGGCGCGCACGGCCCGTTCGTTTCGCCCAACGCGCAGACCGCCACGGCCGCGCCGGACGCGGAGCATATCGCCATCGTGCATTATCAGGCGCCCGCCGCCTCCCGGCATGGCGACAGCTCAGACGATGAGGATAATGCCAGACGCCGCCGCCGCTCGACGCTGCGCGCCTCGCTCGTCAGATACGGGAATGGTGCGGGCGGTCACGACCCGGTCTGCGTGCGGCTCTGCGACGGCTTCTTCTTCCCGCTCCCGACAGCGGCCAGCGACGCGGTTTCCCAAGGCGCGGCCTGCAACAGCCTTTGCCCCGACGCGCCGACCGAAGTTTTTTATCGCAACGGCGCCGACCGCATCGAAGGTTCGCTCTCAGCGGCGGGCAAGCCCTACAGCGCGTTGCCGGTCTCGCTGCGCTACCGCTCGACCGCCAACGAGACGTGCTCGTGCCATCGCGAGGTCGTCGCTTACGCGCCGCTGAAGGACGCCACGCTCCGGCGCGGCGACGCGATCATGACGCCGGCGGGGTTCATGGTTTTTCGCGGCGTCGAGGGCGGGCCGCATCAGGCCGCCGACTTCAGCGCGCTCGCGGCGGCGGGCCTAGCATCCAGCGAGAAGGCCCCGCTTCAGGCGATGGAGCGCGCGAGTTTGACGCCGGTGCATCCGACGCTCAAGGACTGGCTGGCGACGCAGAACGCGCCGGTCCTGGCGAACCGCCTAGCCGCCGGGCAGATCGCCCAGCGCGCGACGGCGCCGCGCCCTGAGCCGGTCGCAGCGCCGAGCGCCGGCAAGATCCGCCTGCTCGCCTGGCGGGGCCGAGACGAATAGGCGGCCCGCGCAAATTCGCGCTATAAGCCCCCCGCCGCGCGGTCGCGATTCGACGCGCCGGCGAGGGTTTGTTTGATGCGTCATGGGGCCATAGCGGCTGGCGCCGCACTCGGCGCCGCGATAGGTTTGGTCCTGGGCACTGCGCACTGGCCGATCGATCCGAACCGGGTCAGCCGAGAACTATCGACGGGGTTCGGGGTCGTCGGCGTGCCGAATCAGGCCACGCTGACGCTGTTGCCGCGTCCGACGCTGCGGCTGTCGGGATTCACCGGCGAAACCTCGGGCCTTAAGATCACCGCCGCCTCCGCCGAGGCGACGCTGCAGGTCTTTCGCCTCATGCAGGGCGATTTCGCGCCGCTGGGCGTCACGCTGCGCGACGCCGATCTCCACATCGACCTCGACGCCGCCCGCGCCGCGCTTTCGCAGGTGACGCAGCGCCCGCTGGCGCGGGTGCTCGTCAAAGGGGGCACGGTCGAGATCGCGCGGCCTTCGGTGGGCTGGTCCACCAGCGCCAGCGTCGCCGTGGCGCAGTTCGACTGGGATGGCGTTTATGGTCCGCTGCGCGCCGCCGGGACGGGACGCTGGCGCGGTCAGCCGCTCGACGTTTCCGCCGTGCTTGGCCAGCCGCTGGCGGCGGTGCAGGGGCGGGCGAGCGCTTTGCGCCTTTCGCTCGACGCGCCGCTCGCGCAGATGCGCCTCGCCGGCGATTTGGCGGCCAAGGGCGAGGCGGACGGCGCGCTGTTTCGCGGGCAGGCTTCTGCGCTCGCGCCCTCGTTGGCGCGGCTTCTGCGCTGGTTCGGCCGCACGCCGCCCGATGGTCTGCCGCTTACAGGGCTGGAGCTGGCAGGACATGCGACCGCGACCGCGCACGGCGCCCGGATCGACGCCGCCGCCCTCACCTGGGGTGGCCAGGCGTTCGAGGGTGCGCTCGACGTGTCGCGCGCGGGGTCGGGCGTCGCGATCTCCGGCACGCTAGCCGCCGACGTGCTGGACATGGAGCCGCTGCTCGGCGCTCCGCCGGCGCTGATCGATGCGGCGGGCGCGTGGTCGGGAGAGCCGGCGCTGCCCTCGCCGGCGCCCGAAATCGACCTCGACCTGCGCATTTCGGCGAGCCGGGCGGTCTGGCGCGGCCACAGGCTTGATAACGCGGCGGCGTCGGTGTCGCAGTCGCGCGGGCGTCTCAGCGTAAAACTGCTGGAGGCCGGGTTCGCGCAGGGCGGTTTGAGCGGGGAATTGTCGGTGGAACAGGGCGCGGGCCCCTGCCGGACCCAACTCGCCGCCTCGCTGGAGAACGCCGACCTTGGCGTGCTGCTCGGCGAATTCGGCGCTAAATCTTTTTCCGGCCAGGGATCGATCAAGGTCGCGTTGCGCGCGGTCGGTCGCGCGCCCGACGAGATCGTGGCGAGCGCCGACGGCGAGGCGACCTTGGACGTCGCCGACGGATCGGTTTCGAGCCTTAATTTCGAGGAGGCGCTGCGGCGCGGGCGGCGGCGGTTGATCGACGTGGCGCGCGACATGAGCGCGGGCGCGACGCGGTTCGGCGCGGCGCACGGGCGCATCGAGATCAGCGGCGGCGAGGCGCGTTTCGTCGATGCGGCGACCCAGGCGCCGGGCGTCTCGCTGGCGGTGACGGGCGCGATTGACCTGACGGGGCGGGCGTGGCGCGCACACGTGGCTGCGCGCGAGAGCGCGGACGACGGCCAATTGACGCCGGACGGGGCGCGGCTGGATTTCGCGCTGTTTGGACCGTGGAGCGGCCCGGTCCTGACGCCTCTGCTGCCTCCGGCCGATTGAGGGGGAGGGGAGTCGGCGGCAGGGTTTTTTGTGAACCCGGAGATCTAATTCCTACTGCCTACTCCCGACCGCCTAACTCTTGGAGACGCCGATGAAAGCGCCGCGAAAATTCTTTGAACCGCTCGCCATCGGCGCCCCTGCGCCATTTCGCGATTTGCCCGCGCGGCTGGAGCGCATGATCCATTTCGTGCCCCCCCATATCGAGAAGGTGCGCGCCAAGGTCGGCGACCTCGTGGGCCAGGTCGACGTCGTGCTCGGCAATCTGGAGGACGCTATCCCCTTCGAGGCCAAGGAGGCCGCGCGCGAGGGGTTCATCGCGATGGCGAAGGCCAACGATTTCGGCGCGACGGGCCTATGGGTGCGCATCAACGCGCTCAACTCGCCCTGGATTCTCGACGACCTCACGCGCATCGTCGCCGAGATCGGCGACAAGCTGGATGTGGTGATGGTCCCCAAGGTCGAGGGGCCTTGGGACATCGCGTTCATCGATCAATATCTGGCGCTGCTGGAGGCGCGGCGCAAAATCGTCAAGCCGATCCTTGTCCACGCCATTCTGGAGACGGCGCAGGGCGTCAACAACGTCGAGGGCATAGCCGCCGCCTCGCCGCGTATGCAGGGCATGAGCCTCGGGCCGGCCGATCTGGCGGCCTCGCGCGCGATGAAAACGACTCGGGTGGGCGGCGGCCATCCCGATTATCGCGTGCTCGCCGACGGCGTGGGCGAGGGGCGCGGCAGCGCGCAACAGGACCCGTGGCACTACACGATCGCACGCATGGTGGACGCGTGCGCCGCCAACGGCATCAAACCGTTTTATGGCCCGTTCGGCGATTTTTCGGACGTCGAGGCGTGCGAAGCGCAGTTCCGCAACGCGTTTCTGCTAGGCTGCGCGGGGGCGTGGACGCTGCATCCCAGCCAGATCGCCATCGCAAAGCGCGTTTTCTCGCCCGACCCGGCCGAAGTCGCTTTCGCCCGACGCATTCTTGAGGCGATGCCCAACGGCTCCGGCGCGGTGATGATCGACGGCAAGATGCAGGACGACGCGACGTGGAAGCAGGCGCGCGTTATCGTCGATCTGGCGCGGCAGGTGGCGGGTAGAGACAAAACTTTCGCGGAAGTCTATGGCTTTTGAACGTATCGGCCCCATTTGAGTTTCCCGCGCGCCGCGTTTTCAGCGGCGCTGTTCAGCGTCAAGGTCCATGCAGTCTCGTTCCGCCAAATTCGCCATCGGTCAGGTCGTCAAACACCGCATCTACCCGTTCCGGGGGGTGATTTACGATGTCGATCCGGTGTTCAACAACACGGAGGAATGGTATCGCGCCATCCCCGCCGAGTTGCGTCCGTCCAAGGATCAGCCGTTTTACCATCTCTACGCCGAGAACGCGCAGACGCAGTACGTCGCCTATGTCTCGGAGCAGAACCTGTTGCCCGACGAGTCGGGTCAGCCCGTTCGCCATCCTCAGGTCGAGGAAATGTTCGAGCCCAAAGACCCGGGGCACTACCGACGCAGGGTCAACAGCGCGAACTGACGACGCCGTCGTCCCTACCAGCGACGCGAGAGCGTCGCCGGTAGGGGAGATCCTACTTTTTGGGAGCCGGCGTGGCGGCTGCGGGCGGCGTGGCCGCCGGGGCGGGGGCAGGGGCGGGCGCGGGCTGCTGTTTCTCGATCTGGTCGCGCTGTTCTTGCGCCTTCTTCTCAAGCTGATCCTGAAGCGCCTTGTTCTGCTCCTCGATCTTCTTGGGGTCGACCGGCGGGCCGTCGAGCGCGGCGGCGAAATCGTGCATCGGCACGTTGAACGTCACTTCCGCGCCGAGCTGGTTGCGCACCACGACCGAGGCTATCGCGGCTTTTTTCAGGAGGTTGAGCTGGGCGGTGTTGATCTCCGCCTCCGCGAAGCACGAGCCGCTCGCGCAAATCGAATAGCGCCCGTCGATCGGGTCGGTCTTTTCGATCAACAACCGAAAGCCGGGACGTAGCAACAGGCCCTCGGGCAATTGCATGCGCACGATCCGCTTTTCCTCGCCCGTCAGTGCGTCGAACGCCATAGCAAGGGTCGGCGGCTGGTCCGCCGCCTGGCCGAAGGCGCGGATGGTGCGGCAGAACTCTTTGGCGCCGTTGGGATCCTTCTGGCACACTTTAGTCCAGGGGGCCTGAAGCGGAATGAGATCGAGCTTGAGGGGCTGGGGCGGCGCCGGCGCACCCGCAGGCGCAGGAGCGCCCAAGGGAGCCGGTTTGGTTGTCTGCGCCGTCGCGGGGGAGGCTGCAAGCGCGGTCGCAAGGGCCAGGGCGCCAAGGCGCATGAGCCGGAAATTCATCCAACGTCCTTTCGTGTTCGAGCCAAGCGCGGCGCGGCGACGCGGCGCCGCTGCATGGTCTGAGCCCGCGATGCTCGGAAGGCGCGCCCTCTTTCCATATTCGCGGGCCCAATCCAACATCTTTTTCGCGCTCGGTTTCCGCAACGTTTTCATGACGACCTGCGTTCCCCTAGGGGACTTATGGGGCCGGTCGCAAATCTGCTGGACGCCGGGGCGGCGACGCCTCCATAAATCGGGCGCCACGCCAACTGGAGAAATCGCCGTCATGCCGCCACCGCCCGTCGTCGATGTCGTCAGCGACGTCGTTTGCCCCTGGTGCTACTTGGGCAAGCGCCGGTTGGAGCGCGCCCTTGCGGCGACAGGCGCAATGGAGGTGCGCTGGCGGCCCTACCAGCTCGACCCGGCCATTCCCCCGGAAGGTCGCGACCGCGTCGCCTACATGGCCGCTAAATTCCCCGACTCTTCACGGCTCGCCGAGGCCCAAGAAAGACTGACCACGCTGGGCCGGGAGGTCGGCATCGCCTTCGATTTCGAAGCCATCCGCCGCGCTCCCAACACGCTCGACGCCCATCGGCTAATCCGCTTCGCCACGCAGGCGGGCGTCGGCGACGCAATGGTGGAGCGGCTGTTCGCCGACTATTTCGAGCGCGGGCGCGATATCGGCGATCGTGCCGTGCTGGCGCAGGCGGCGCGCGATTGCGGGCTTGGGGACGTCCAGCCGCGGCTAGCGGGCGACGAGGGCTTGGACGGCGTGCGCGACGAGATCGAGCAGGCGCGACGGCTCGGCGTCGAGGGCGTGCCGTTTTTCATCTTCGCCGGGAAGCTGGCCGTTTCGGGCGCGCAGAGCGAGGACGTGTTCGTGGCTGCGATCGCGCAGGCGGCAGCCTGATGGAGATCGTGCGCGGCGACCTCGCCGACCCTCGCATCGTCGCGCTGCTGCACACCCATCTCACGCAATGCCGCGAACAAAGCCCGCCGGGAAGCGCCCACGTGCTCGACCTCGGCCGCCTTGCGCAGTCCGATATTGATTTCTTCGCCGGCTTCGACCGCGACAGCCTCGTGGGCGTGGGCGCGTTGCGGCGGCTTGGCGAGGGGCGGGGGGAGGTGAAGTCGATGCATGTCGCAGCGGGGCGGCGCGGCGGCGGGGCGGGCGCGGCGATGTTGGCGCATATTGTGGCGCACGCCCGTCTGGGCGGCCTCAAGCGGCTCAGTCTGGAAACGGGGGCTTGGGATTTCTTCCACCCCGCGCGAAAACTTTACCGGCGGCACGGCTTTCGCGACGCCGGACCGTTCGACGGCTACGCGCCCGATCCCCACAGTCGGTTCATGACGCTGAACCTGGGCGATGACGCCCCCGTCGTGGAAACCCGCGCCGCCGAGCCGTCCGACCTGCCCGCGCTGCTGGAGATCTACAATCATATAGTCGCGAACTCGACCGCGATTTATCGCGACGACCCGACGACGCTGGAAGAGCGCGCCGCCTGGCTCGCCGCGCGTCAGGGGGCCGGGTTTCCCGTGCTTGTCGCCGAACGGGGCGACGAGGTTCTGGGCTTTGCGTCCTTCGGCGAGTTCCGAGGCGCTTTTCCGGGCTATCG
>JAYVYJ010000036.1:0-27252 GCA_043784465.1 Hyphomicrobiales bacterium | reverse complement strand
CCACGCCGATGTCGAACATTGCGTCGCGCCCGGTCGCGGGATCGATCACCCGTCCGCCGCGCAAAATTAGATCCAACCCCATGCCGCGATCCTCCGCATGTTAGTTCATTCGATGAGCAGGGCCGCCTGTCCCACCCGCCTATTCGTCAATATGCCGCCAAACGGGCGCGCGCCCATCTTTAGCACGGGGCTTGCAAGCAAAGCGTAGGCCACGAAGGGGGTTAGCATGGGTTCCGCCTGTGGCGTCGGCGCGTCGGTCGAGCGCAAGGAGGACGACCGCTATTTGCGCGGGCGCGGCCGCTTCGTGGGCGATCTGAAAAGCGCGGGCATGTGGGAGATGGCTTTCGTGCGAAGCCCCCTCGCACATGCGCGCATCAGGGCGATCATCAAGCCCGCGGGTTATGAAAACAGCGTGTTCGTCCGGGAGGATCTCGTCGGCGTCGGCGCCATCGTCGCCAATTCCAGCCTTCCCGGCTTCAAATCCGCGCCCCAGCACCCGCTCGCGCACGAGAAAGTGCGCCACGTCGGGGAGGCCGTCGCCGCGTGTCTGGCCGCAACGCGCGCCGAGGCGGAGGACCTCGCCGAGCAGGTGGAGCTGGATCTGGAGGAACTGCCTGCGGTTCATGACATGCTTCAGGCGCGCGAGCCGGACGCGCCGCGCGTGCACGACCTTTGGCCCGACAACGTGGTGCTGGAGACGCGCGTCGCGGGCGACGTCGACAGCGTCAGCAGCCGCGCCACGGTGACGGTGCGGCGACGGTTGCGCACGGCCCGGCAATGCATGTCGCCGATGGAAGGACGCGGTGTTCTGGCCGAATGGGACATGCGGCTCGAACAACTTAACCTCCACACCTCGACGCAAATGCCCCATATCGTGCGCAGCGGCCTCGCCGAGGTTCTAGGCTGGCCGCAGGAGCAGATTCGCGTCGTCGCCCCGGACGTCGGCGGGGGCTTTGGCTACAAGGGCATCCTGCTGCCCGAGGAGATCGTCGCGGCTTATCTGGCCCGCAGGCTCGGCCGCCCGATCCGCTGGGTGGAGGACCGGCGCGAGCAACTGGCCGGCAACGCCAATTGCCGCGAGCACGATTACGACATCACCGCCTACGCCGACGCCAACGGCCATCTGCTGGGCCTCGATTGCGAGGCGCACGTCGACGCCGGCGCCTATTCGATCTACCCGTTTTCCGCCTGTCTGGAGGCGGCGCAGGTGGCGAGTATCCTGCCCGGTCCCTACAGGATGGAGGCTTATCGCTGCCGCACGTGGTCGATGGCGACCAACAAGCCCGGCATCGTGCCCTATCGCGGGGTCGCCCGCGCGGGCGTCTGCTACGCGCTCGAAAGCGTGATGGACGATCTCGCGCACGCGCTGGGCATCGACCCGGTCGAGTTGCGGCTGCGCAACCTGCCTGGCCCCGAGCAAATGCCGTTCATCAACATCACCAACAAGTACTTCGACAGCGGCGACTATCCCGAATGCCTGCGCCGCGCCGTCGCCGCGCTCGACGCCTCGCGCGCACAGCCTGATCCCGACAAGCGCAGAGGCGTCGGCGTCTCGATCTTCTGCGAGCAGGCCGCGCATGGCACGTCGGTCTATCACGGCTGGGGCATCCCTATGGTGCCGGGTCACGAGCAGGCGGCGGCGCGGATGACGCCCGACGGCGGGCTGGAAATCCGCGTCGGCATCCAGTCGCACGGACAGGGGCTGGAGACGACGCTGGCTCAGGTCGCGCATCAGATTCTGGGCCTGCCGCTGGAGCGCATTCGGGTGGTGCATGGCGACACCGGCGTCACGCCCTATTCTACGGGCACATGGGGCTCGCGCTGCATGGTGATGGCGGGGGGCGCGGTGGCGGCGGCGTGCCACGAACTGGTCCCGCGCCTGCGTCGCATCGGCGCGCATTTGATGCAGGCCCCGGAAGATCAGGCCGTCGTCGAAGGCGGTTTTGTGCGCGCGGGAGGCGCGGAATTGCCGCTAAGCGAAATTGCCCGCACCTGGTATCGCGCGCCGCAAAACCTGCCCGCCGACGTTTCCGGCGCGGGGCTGGAGGTGGTCGCAGGTTATCGCGCCAAGCGCGACACCGGCACGTTCAGCTACGCAGCCCATGCCGTCGTCGTCGAGGTCGATCTGCAAACGGGCGACGTGCGCCTCGTCGATTACGCGATCTGCGAGGACGGCGGCGTGCTGGTCAATCCGATGATCGTCGACGGTCAGGTGATCGGCGGCGTCGCGCAGGGCATAGGCACGGCGCTCTATGAGGAAATGCCGTTCGACGTCTTCGGCCAGCCCGGCGCGACGACGCTCGCGGATTACATTTTGCCCGGCGCCACGGAAATTCCGACGCTTCGCATTTCCCACATGGAGACGCCCTCGCCGCTGACCGAATTCGGTCAGAAAGGCATCGGCGAGGGCGGCGCCATCGGCCCGCCCGCCGCGATAGCCTGCGCCGTCAACGACGCCCTGCGTTCGCTCGGCGCCCGGGTGGACCGGCTGCCGATCACGCCGGCGCGTGTGCTGGCGGCGCTAGCGGAAGCGGCGCAATGAAGGCGGCGGCGTTCGAGGTTCACAACCCCGCCACGCTCGACGCCGCCCTGGCGGCGGCGGCGCAGGGCGCGCGCATCTTCGCCGGGGGCCAGTCGCTTGGACCCATGCTCAACCTGCGGGTAGCGCGGCCCGCGACGCTGGCGCCCGTCGCCCGTTTGCCCGAGCTTAACGGCGCGAGCGAGGACGCGGGCTACGTCACGCTCGGCGCCGCCGTCACCCACGCCGCCATCGAGGACGGGCGCACGCCCGATCTGTCCGGGGGAATTCTGCGCCGCATCGCGTCGGGCGTGGCCTATCGCGCCGTGCGCAATCGCGGCACCATCGGCGGCAGCCTGTGCCACGCCGACCCCGCCGCCGACTGGGTGACGACGCTCACCGCGTTGCGCGCCCGCGTCGTCATCGCCGGGCGTGACGGGCGCCGGGAGCAGACGGTCGAACATTTCGTGCGCGGCGCTTATCAGGTCGCGCTCGCGCCGGGCGAGATCGTCTGCGCGGTGCGGATACCCAAGTCCGGAGTCGCCGCGCGCTTCGGCTATTGCAAATTCTGCCGCAAACCCGGCGAATTCGCGCACGCCATGGCCGCCGTGCTGATCGAAGGCCCGCGCCGCCGCGCGGCCATCGGCGCGACCGGCGGCGCCCCGCTGGCGCTGGAGGACGACGCCGTCTCGTCCGAGGGTCTGCGGCGGGCGGGTCTCGAAGGTTTGGCGCTTGCAATGCAATCGGCCGCGCTCGCCCGCGCGCTGGGCGAAACGGAGACGCGCGTTTGATCCGCCTCGTCGTCAACGGCCAACGCAAAGATGTCGCCGCCCCGCCGCGCACCCATCTGGCTGACGTGCTGCGCGAGGAGATGGGGCTGACGGGCACGCATATCGGCTGCGAGCATGGCGTCTGCGGCGCCTGCACGGTGTTGATCGACGACGAGCCCGCCCGCGCCTGCCTGACTTTCCCGGCGCTGTGCGACGGGGCGTCGGTGCGCACCATCGAAGGTCTCGACGACGATCCCGCCGTCGTCGCCCTGCGCGCCGCCTTCAAGTCCGAGCATGCGCTGCAATGCGGCTATTGCACGCCCGGCATGCTGGTGACCGCGCGCGACATCGTGCTGCGCCTGCCCGACGCCGACGAGGCTCGGGTCCGGTTGGAACTGGCGGGCAATCTCTGCCGTTGCACGGGCTATCAGGGCATCGTGCGCGCGATCCTGCGCGTGCTCGCCGATCCTCCCGCGCTTGCGGCCCCCGCTTCGCCGCTCATCGCCGCCTTGGCCCCCGCAGACGTATCGAGGCCCTCACGCCCACCCTCCCCCGTCAAGGGAGAGGGGGTCGCCCGCGCGTCGAGCCCTTCGCCGCGCGCCCTCAACGTCAGCCAGCCTTTCGCACTTTCGCCCGAGGCGCTGTGGACCGCGCTGCAAGACCCGGCGTTTCTGGTCGCCTGCGTGCCCGGCGCCAAGCTGACCGAGCGACAGGGCGAGGCGCTGCGCGGCGAACTCGCAGCGGGTCTGGGGCCGATCCGCACGCGCTTCGTCGGCGAAGGCCGCCTGACCTACGACGCGACGATCCGCACAGGCGTGCTGGAAGGAGAGGGCCAAGACCGGCTCTCGGCGACGCGCGCCAGCGGTCGGCTGGCGTTTCGGGTCGCGGAGGCGCCGGCCGGCTCCCTGCTCGAAATCCAGGTGGACTACAGCCTGCGCGGCCCGCTCGCACAGTTGGCGCGGCCGGGCATCGTTGCGGCTTTCACGGAAGAACTGATCGCCAGCTTCGCACGCCGTCTGGAAAAAGCGCTCGGCGCCGAGACCATCGCCCCGCCCCGCCCACGCGGCTGGCGGGCTGCCATGCGCTGGCTGGCGGGCAGAATATTGCGATAACCGGTGCGCTTGCGCCCGCCCGGACGGCCTGCAACCTCGCGAGCCGCCCGGGGTTGCGGATCCGGCGCCTGCATCAGATTCATTTCACTCTGTTTGGGGAGGCCTGCGGCGCGCCCGGCCAAGCGCTGTTGGCGCGCAGGGACGAGCCCGCGCGACGCGCGCATGAGCGCGACATCGCGGCGTCGCCGTCCGCCGAATGCGAGCGTTTCCGCAAACCGATGGCCAGACCGGTCGACGCCGGCGACGCCTATGGCCGCGTCACCCTCCGGCTGAGTTGAACCTCCACGCGGCCTTCGCGCACGCGCGTCGGAAAAACGGCTAAGCTCGGGCAATCCGGCCCGCGCAGTTTGGCGCCCGTCGCGAGGTCGAAACGCCCCTGATGGCGCGGGCAATCGATGAAACGATCGCCGATTCCGCCTTCGATCATCCAGGCCGCATGATGCGGGCAGATTGCGGAAACGGCGTGCGCGGCGCCGTTCGCGAACACGAGCAACAAAGCGTGCCCGGCAATCTCCGCCTCCGACTTGCCGCGCGACGCCAGACGCTCCCAAGGCCCCGCGTCGAACCATTCCATAGACCGCCCGCTCCTGCCTGTTGCGACGGCGCCTGCACGTTCGCGCGGCAATCGTCGGCCTGCTGACGATCATAGGCCTTGGCGATTCCCCCGCCAAGTTGTGGCATAGGCCTTGCCTCACGAAAACGTCAGTTTCCGGGAGGGTCGCGATTCCATGCCGCTTCATTCGTTGTTTTACCCCACGCGTCGCGGATTTCTCGTCGGCGCCGGCGCGGCCGCCGCGCTCGGCGGCCTGATCGCGCCGGGCCGGGCTTCAACCTTGGCCGAAATCAAGGCGCGCGGCGCGCTCAACGTCGCGACCGAAGACGATTTTCGCCCGTTCGAATTCGTGAAAGACGGAACGCCGACGGGTTATGACACCGAATTGCTCAACGGGTTCCGCCCGGTCGCGGGCTTCAAGATCGCGCAGGACATCATCCCCTGGTCGGGCATTCTGGCGGGCGTGGCGACCGGCAAATACGACATGGCGGTGACCGCGGTGTTCATCACAAAGCCCCGGCTCGAAACGCTCGAATTCACCAGCCCCATCGCGGACGCCACGACCTACTACGCCAAGCGCAAGGACGATGCCTCGATCACCGGGATCAAGGATCTGAACGGCAAGAAGATTGGCGTGCAGACGGGCTCGGCGATGCTCGCCAATCTGCCTCAGCTTGCCGAAATGCTTAAAGCCACCGGCGGCAAGCTAGGCGAAGTCGTCGAATATCAGTCCTACCCCGACGCCTATCAGGATCTCGCCATCGGCCGCACCGACATCGTCGTCAACACGCTCATCAATCTGCGGTCTCTGGTCGACGACAAGCCGGATGTTTTTGCGCTCGGCGAAGCGGTCGCGGCAAAAACCTACATCGCGTGGGCGCTGAAGAAGGGCAACACGGAACTGCGCGACTACGTCGACGCCTATCTGCTCGGCGCCCGCAAGAGCGGCGCGATGTACGCGCTGCAAAAGCAATGGTTCAAGACCTCGTTCGAGGACATGCCGGAGCATTACGCCCCCGCATGATGCCGGGTCTGAGTTGGCCCGACGTTCTCAGCCTGCTGCGGGCCGTCGGGGCGACGCTGGCGATTTCGTTGGCCGCCATCGCCATAGGTTGCCCGGTGGGCCTCGGCGTTGCACTCGTGCGCTGGGGCGCCGTTCCTGGGCTTGCGCCCCTGGCGGCGTTCTATGTCAGCCTGATTCGCGCTTGCCCCGCAGCGACCCTGGGCCTGTTGCTGTTCTTCACGCTGCCCATGGCGGGGATTTCAGTTGACGCCGTGACGGCGGGGATCGTCACGCTCGCGCTCATCACTTCGGCGTTCAACGCGGAGATCTGGCGCGCGGCGCTGCTGGCTTTCCCTCGCGATCAATGGGAGGCGGCGCTGGCGGTCGGCATGCGGCGCGGCCTGCGCTTCCGTCTCATCGTGTTTCCCCAGATCCTGCGCGCCAGCCTGCCCGCATTGGTCAACGAAATGACTTATATGGTGAAGCTCACCCCCGCTGTCGCGGTGCTCGGCGTCGTCGACGTCACCCGCGCGGCGGTGCGAATTGGGGCCGCCACCTACAGGCCGCTGCCGCCGCTTCTCGCCGCGCTCGTGATTTACGGAATCATTGTCTTTGTTTTCGTGCAGGCGCAACGGCTCTTGGAGCGTCGTATGGGCGCGCATGTCCTCGGCCGGCGGGCATGAGCCGAGACTTCGCGCTCATCTGGGCGCACGGCGACGTGCTGCTTTACGGGCTCCTCAATACCGTTTGGCTGTCGGTCGTTGCGGGAGCGCTGTCTTTCGCCGGCGGCGCGTTCATCGCGACCGGACTGGTCGCCAAACGACGTCCGGCGAGGTGGGCCGCGCGCGTCCTCGTCGACGCTATGCGTTGCGCCCCGTTCTTGCTGTTCGCCTATGTGATCTACTATGGGCTACCGTCGTTTGGAATCCGCCTCAGCAACTGGCGCTCCGGCCTCGTGGCGCTGGCGATCTACAACAGCGCCTATATGGGCGAGGTTTTGCGCGGCGTCTGGGCGGAATTGCCGCGCGAGACGATCGAAGCCGGCCACGCTTTCGGCTTCCACGGCTTCACGCTGCTCAGGCGCATCGTTCTGCCCCCAGTCATGGAGGCGGCGACGCCGCTGCTGGGCAATCAGGCGATCCAGATCGTCAAGGACAGCGCGCTGCTGACCATCATCGCCGTGCCGGAATTGACCCATGCGGCCAACAGCCTCGCCAACACCTATTTCATTCCTTTCCTCGCCTTCCTAGCGGCGCTTGCGCTCTATTGGGGCGTCTGTCTGGTCATCGAGGGCGCCGTCGCGCTGGCGTTGCGCAATGCGCAGGCCAAGCGATGAGCGATGTCGTGCTCAGCGTGAGGCAGATCGCCAAGCGCTTCGGCGCGCTTCAGGTGCTCAGCGGCGTGAGCCTCGACGTGACGCGCGGCGAGGCCGTTTGCGTGCTGGGGCCGTCGGGCTCCGGCAAATCGACGCTGCTGCGCTGCATCAACCATCTGGAGCGCCCCGACGAGGGCGAGGTTTATCTGGCCGGCAAACCCATAGGGCGGGGCGCAGGCGGATTGATCGCGATGTCGGACCGCGAATTGTCGCAGATGCGCACGCGCATCGGCATGGTGTTCCAGCATTTCGCGCTGTGGCCGCATATGAGCGTGCTGCGCAATCTCGTCGAGGCGCCGGTTCATGTGCAGGGTCGCAACCGGGCGGATGCCGTCGCAGAAGCCGAGGCGTTGCTCAAGCGCGTAGGGCTTCAGGACAAGCGCGACGCCTACCCGGCCTCGCTGTCGGGGGGCCAGAAGCAACGGGTCGGCATCGCCCGCGCCCTGATGATGAAACCGGAGGTCGTGCTGTTCGACGAACCCACCAGCGCACCCGACCCCGAACTCGTCGGCGAAGTGCTGGCTGTCATCCGCGATCTCGCGCGCGACGGTCTCACCATGCTGGTCGTGACCCACGAAATGGCGTTCGCGCGCGAAGTTGGCTCGCGCATCGTGTTCATGGATCAGGGGCGCATCGTCGAGACCGCCACGCCCGCGAAGTTTTTCGCCGACCCCTCGACGGCGCGCGCGCGCCAGTTCATTGACCGTTACGCGCGCGACATCGCGCGCTGAGAGGGAAAATGTCCGACTACGCTCTGCATTCGGCCTACGACAATTCCGCCGCCGTGCCGGAAGCCGCCGCGTTCGTGGCGCGCTGGGCCGAAAATTCACGCGCGCTTCGGGCGCAACGGCCAACCGGTCTAGACATTTCCTACGGCCTGGGAGAACGACGGCGGTGGGACATCTTTCCCGCCGCCTCGCCGGGGGCGCCGTGTTTCGTGTTCATCCATGGCGGCTATTGGCAGAAGAACAGCCGCGAGGGCTTTGCCTGCATGGCGAAGGCGTTTCTGGCGCGTGGCTGGTCGGCGGCCCTACCGGGGTATGTTCTGGCGCCGGACGCTTCGTTGACCGAGATCGCCGCAGACCTGCGCGAAGCGCTCAATTTTTTGCAGACGCAGGGCGGGCGATGGGGCGTCGCGGGCCCGGTGGTCTTGTCGGGCTGGTCGGCGGGCGGCCACCTGGCGGCTTTGCTCGCCGATCATCCGCTCGTGGCGCTGTGCGCGCCGATTTCGGGCCTATTCGATCTCGCGCCGATCCGTCAGACGCGCTACGACGACGTGCTGAAGTTGACGAATGCGGAAGTCGCCGCGCTGTCGCCGCAGCGGCGCGATCCCGTCCCTAAGCCGCACCTCATTTTCGTCGGCGGCGGCGAATTACCCGAGTTGCGGCGTCAATCGCTGGACTTCAACCAGCGTCGGAATGGGCCGCAAGATGGATTTTACGATCTTGCGGCCCGTCATCATTTCGACGTGCTCGACGATCTCATGAGCGCCGAGGGTACGATATTCCGGGAGATCGTCAGAAATTTCGAGGGACCGGCTTAAGCTCCTGCCTGTTTTTCCGGCTCCCTGAAAAACAACGCGCAGGCTCTGCAACTAATTTAAGCGCCAAGCCTCTTTCAAGCCTGCGAAATATGTACGAGAAAGAGGTCAGAGTTGGCGGCTAGGGTTCCGGTCTCTTGTAGGCGCTGGTCCGAGAGTCGCAACCCGGAGGGAGACATCCTTCGGGCGCACGGCGGGATAAAAGCCCGGGAGGCCTCGTTAGCCAAGGGATTGGCGATACGTAGGTCTGCGCCAATCCCTCATTATGACGCGATGTCGAGACGACGCGAAGTCGAGGGACGCCCACATGCGGAACATGCTCAATTTATTGATTGGCGCCGGCGTGGCGCTCGCCGTGGCCACCTCCGGCGCGGCCGCCGAGCCGAAGAAAAGCTTCAAGGTCGGTTGGTCGATCTATGTCGGCTGGATGCCGTGGGGCTATGCCGCCGATAGCGGCATTGTCAAGAAATGGGCGGACAAATACGGCATCGCAATCGAAGTCAAACAGTTCAACGACTACGTCGAGTCGATCAACCAATACACCGCCGGCGCCTTTGACGCAGTGACCATAACCAACATGGACACGCTCTCCACCCCTTCGGCCGGCGGCGTCGATTCGACCGCCATGATCGTGGGCGATTTCTCCAACGGCAACGACGCCGTCATTCTCAAGAACAAGGCCAAGCTCGCCGACATCAAGGGGCAGAAGGTCAATCTGGTTGAAGCCTCCGTCTCCGAATATCTGCTCGCGCGCGCGCTGGAAGGCGTGAAGATGAGCGAGAAGGACATCAAGGTCGTCAACACGTCCGACGCCGACATGGCGGCCGCCTACAAGACCGCCGACGTCAGCGCCGTCGTGACCTGGAACCCCATCGTCAGCGAGGTTTTGGGCAACAAGGACGCGCACAAAGTGTTCGATTCCTCCCAGATTCCGGGCGAGATCATGGACCTGATGGTCGCCAACACCGCCGTGTTGAAGGACAACCCTAATTTCGGCAAGGCGCTGGTCGGCATCTGGTACGAGACGCTTGGCAAGATGCTGTCCAAGAACGCCGAGGGCAAGGCGGCCAAGGAGGCGATGGCCAAGGCGTCGGGCACCGATCTCGCAGGCTTCGACGCGCAACTGGCCTCAACCCGGCTCTTCATCACTCCCAGGGAAGCCGCCGCCTTCGCCGAAAGCAAGGAAATCGTGACGACCATGGACCACGTGCGCGCGTTCCTGTTTGAAAAGTCGCTGCTCGGCAAGGACGCCAAGAGCGCCGACGCCGTGGGGATTGAACTTGCCGACAAGAAGGTGCTCGGCGATCCCAGGAATATCAAATTCCGCTTTGACCCGACGTTCATGACGATGGCCGCACAAGGCAAGCTCTGAGGCTCCCAGGCGCCGCCGTCTGAGACCGCGCCATGCGCCTTCTCAACCTGAAACTCCGTCGCGGACAGGAGTTCGCGCTGCGCGCTCTCCCGTTCGTTGCGACGGCGGCGGCCTATCTGATCTTTTCCGCCCTGCGGCTGGCGGAGAACCCCGCCGACAAGCTGCTGCCCGCGCTGGGCACGATGGCCGATTCGCTGCGCACTCTTGCGTTGCACGCGGACCCGCGCACCGGCGATTATGTGTTCTGGTTGGACACGTTTTCGAGTCTGCAACGGCTAATCGTCGCGCTGGGGCTCGCGACGCTGGTCGCGCTCGTCGCCGGCGTAGCAATGGGACTGTTGCCGCTGATGGGGGCGCTGCTCAACGCCTTTGTCGCGGTGGTGTCGATGGCGCCGCCGTTGGCGCTGCTGCCGATCCTGTTCATCATGTTGGGCCTGGGCGAGACTTCTAAGATCGCGCTGATCCTGATTGGCACGACCCCGGTGATGATCCGCGATCTGACGATGCGCGTCGGCGAATTGCCGCGCGAGCAACTCTTGAAGGCGCAGACGCTCGGCGCCTCGACATGGCAGATCGCCCTGCGCGTGGTGCTGCCGCAGATGCTGCCGCGATTGATCGACTCGCTGCGCCTGCAACTCGGTCCCGCCTGGTTGTTCCTCATCGCGGCGGAGGCCATCGCTTCGGACTCGGGACTCGGCTATCGCATATTTCTGGTGCGCCGCTATCTCTCGATGGATGTGATCCTGCCCTATGTCGCCTGGATAACGCTGCTGGCCTTCCTTTCAGACGCCGCCTTGCGTTGGCTTCAGGCGCGCGCGTTCCCGTGGTTCGCCGCTGCGAGAGCGTCATGAGCTTCATAAAAGGCGAGAATGTCTGGAAGGAGCTGGGCGACCAGATCGTGCTGGAGGACCTCAACTTCGAGATCGCCCCTCGCGCCTTCGTCATGCTAGTGGGGCCGTCGGGCTGCGGCAAGACGACGTTCTTGCGCATGCTGCTGGGCGAGACTTCGCCCACGCGCGGGCGTATCCTCCTGGAAGGCCAGCCGCTCCGCCCCGAGCCGGACGCGACGCGAGGCGTGGTGTTCCAGCGATATTCCGTGTTCCCCCACCTGACAGCGCTTGGCAACGTCATGCTGGGGCCGGAATTGCAGCAGTCCGCAGGATGGGGCAAGTTGTTTGGCGCACGACGTCGCGCTGTGCGCAACGAGGCGCTGGCGCTGCTCAATCAAGTCGGCCTCGCGGAGGCGCGCGACAAATACCCCGCCGAAATGTCAGGCGGCATGCAGCAGCGTCTGGCGCTCGCGCAGGCGCTAATGCGCAAGCCCAAAATCCTGTTGCTCGACGAACCTTTTGGCGCCCTTGATCCCGGCATCCGCACCGACATCCAGGCGCTGATGCGCAACCTGTGGCACGAAACAAACCTCTCGGTCGTGATGGTGACGCACGATCTGTCGGAGGCGTTCCGGCTGGGCACCCGCATCATTGCGTTCGAGCGCCGCCGCGACCGGCCCGAGGAGAAATCGCGCTATGGCGCGACCATCGCCAAGGACATCGAAATCTGGCCGCCCCGCCTCGCCGGGCGGCGCGACCAACGCCCCGGCCGGGACGACCCGGCTTTTGAGGGGGTTAATCCGGGACGACCCGCGCTTCAGCCCGCAGGGGAGCCGACATGAACTTGACCGAGACCGAAAAGGCGGAAATCGCCGTCAATCGCGCCAATTACGAGAAGCTGAAGGCCGCGGGCCAAGGCGCCACGCCGCGCGCGCTGCCCGACCTCACGCCCCGAGGGGGCGCTGCTCTGGCGGAGGAACACATCGTCGCGCGCGAATTCATCCCCGGCGGTTGGTATTTTTATGGTCGCCTGCGCGCCGGCGAAAGCCTGCGGCTCGTCAACGCAACAGGGCGCTCGTCGGTCGCTGTCGTGGCGTGGAACGCGCGCGACGTTTCGGAGCGCCTCAACCACGCCGACACCGTGAAGGTTCAGTGGACCGCCGGCTTGCGCAAGGGGCGCGTGATCTTGTCCGACATGGGCAAAGTCGTGTTCTCGATCCCGCAGGACACCAGCGGCGCGCATGATGCGCTGGTCGGCGGCTCCACCGCGGCCTCCAATGCGAAGAAATATGGCGGCGACCATCGCAACACGCGCGACAATTTCCGCCTCGCCGCCGCCAAACTCGGTTTGTCCACCGCCGACCTGCCACAGCCCGTCGTGTTTTTCGCTCCCGTCGAGGTCGATTCGCAGGGCCGCTTCGTCTGGAACGAGACCAAGCGAGCGCACCACGATTTCGTCGATCTACGCGCCGAAATGGACTTGTTGTTCGCCCTCTCCAACACGCCGCATCCGTTCGATCCTGCGCCCGATTATGCGCCAGGCGACATCGAGACGATCCGGTTTCGTCTACCCATTCCGCTGGACGATTATTGCCGGACGGGGAGCGCCGAGGCGGTGCGCGCCTTCCAGAACAACGCGGCCTGAGGGAGGATCGGATGAGCACGTTCGTTTGCGACCCCGCCGACGCGATCCACACTTTCGATATCGCCGCCCGCAAGCCGTGGTCGCATGTGCTGCGCAAGGGCGAGCGGCTGCGCATCGTCGACAGCCACGGCCAGCAGGCGGTGGATACGCTGTTTTACAACGCCCATGATTATTCCGAGCGCTATTCGGCGCAGGACACTTTGCGCGAGCAGGGTTCGGCCTATGTGGTCGAGGGCACGCAGCTTCTTTCCAACGAAGGCCGGGCGATGGCGCGCATCGTCGCCAATACCGGAGGACCGCACGACACCTCGGCGGGCGCCTGCTCGTGCGAGGCCAACACCGTGCGCTTTGGCCATCATGTCAAATATCAGCATGCCTGTCGCGAGAACTTTGTGCTGGAAGTCGCCAAATACGGCATGACGAAGCGCGACATTCCGCCCAACGTCAACTTTTTCATGAACGTGCCCGTCCAGCCCGACGGCTCGCTCGCCATCGTCGACGGCGTGTCGAAACCGGGCGACTATGTCGAATGGATCGCGCTCATGGACCTGCTGGTCGTCGTCTCCAACTGCCCGCAGATCAACAACCCTTGCAACGGCTTCTTCCCGACTCCCGTGCGCGCATTGATATTTGCAGGCCCGGAGACCTGAATGTTCGGCAAGGTCCTGATTGCCAACCGGGGCGAGATCGTCGGCCGGATCGGCCGCACTTTGCGCCGGATGGGCGTGAAGAGCGTCGCCGTCTATTCCGACGCCGACCGCTTCGCACGCCCCGTTCTCGACTGCGACGAGGCCGTGCGCCTCGGCCCCGCGCCCGCGTCCGAAAGCTATCTCAACATCGACGCGATCGTGGAGGCCGCCAGGCGCACGGGCGCGCAGGCGGTGCATCCGGGCTACGGATTTCTTTCCGAGAACCTCGTTTTCGCCGAAAGGCTCGCGGCGGAGGGACTCGTATTCATCGGCCCGCGTCCGGAGCATTTGCGCGCGTTCGGCCTCAAACACACCGCGCGCGAGATCGCTGCAGCGAGCGGCGTCGCGCTGGCGCCGGGCTCGGGGCTGCTCGACAGCGTAGAGACCGCGCGCGTCGAAGCGCAGCGCATCGGCTATCCCGTGATGCTGAAGAGCACGGCGGGCGGCGGCGGCATCGGCATGCAGCTTTGCGACGACGCAACGGCGCTGACCGACAAATTCGCCGCCGTTCGGCGCACGGCGCAGGCGGGGTTCGGCGATGCGCGGGTTTATCTGGAGCGCTACGTCGCTGAAGCGCGTCATGTCGAAGTGCAGATTTTCGGCGACGGGCGCGGGCGTATCCTCGCGCTGGGCGAGCGTGATTGCTCGCTGCAACGCCGCCACCAGAAGGTGATCGAGGAGGCCCCGGCGCCCAACTTGAGCCCCGTCCTGCGCGCGCGGCTGCACGAAGCGGCCCGCGCGCTCGGCCGGGCCGTCAACTATGAGTCTGCGGGAACGGTGGAGTTCATCTACGACGTCGCGCGGGAAGACTTTTATTTCCTGGAAGTCAACACGCGGCTTCAGGTTGAGCATCCTGTGACCGAAGCGCTCTATGGCGTCGATCTCGTGGAATGGATGATCCGTCAAGCGGCGGGCGAGGATGTGCTGACGGGCGCGCACAGACTTGTCCCGCACGGCGCGGCGATGGAGGCGCGGCTTTACGCCGAGAATCCCGGCGCGGGCTTTCGCCCCAGCGCGGGGCTGCTGACCGAGGTTTCCTTCCCCGAAGGCGTGCGCGTGGACGGCTGGATCGAGACGGGCGCGGAGGTGACCGCAAACTACGATCCGATGCTCGCCAAGCTCGTCGTCCACGGCGACACCCGCGACGACGCGCTCGAAAAGCTCCGCGCGGCGCTCGCGCGGACCCGCATCTACGGCGTCGAGACCAATCTCGCCTATCTGAGCGCGATCGCAGGTAGCGACGCGTTCCGGCGCGGCGAAGTCGCGACAAACGTGCTGTCGCAGTTCAACTTTCAACCGCGTTCGCTCGATGTCCTGATCCCCGGCGCGCAATCCACGTTGCAGGAATTGCCAGGACGGCTCGGCCTCTGGGACGTCGGCGTGCCGCCCAGCGGGCCGATGGACGCATTCAGCTTTCGGCTGGCGAACCGGATCGTCGGCAATGAGGAAACAGCCGTCGCGCTGGAGATGACGGCGCGCGGCGCGACGCTGCGCTTCAACGCCGACGCTGTGTTCGCACTCGCGGGCGCGCGGATGAAGGCGACGATCGACGGCGTGACCGTTTTCAACCATACGCCCATCGCCGCGAAAGCCGGTCAGACGCTGGCTCTGGGCCCCGTCGAAGGGCCGGGCCTGCGCACCTATCTGGCGGTGCGCGGGGCCTTCGACGCGCCGGTTTATCTAAACTCGCGCGCAGCCTTTACGCTAGGCGGGTTCGGCGGCCATGGCGTCGGCGCGCTGAAGGCGGGCGACGTGCTGCGCTTCGCCGACGCGCCCGTTGTGGGCGAGCCGCGCGCAGCGGCGACGCACGAAATCCCCGAGCTGACGCAGAACTGGCGGCTCGCGGTCGTCTATGGTCCGCATGGGGCGCCAGATTTCTTCCTCGACGAGGATATCGAGACCCTGTTCGCCGCCGAATACGAGGTGCATTTCAATTCGGCGCGGACGGGAGTGCGCCTGACCGGGCCGAAGCCGAAATGGGCGCGCGCCGACGGGGGCGAGGCGGGCCTGCATCCCTCCAACATCCACGACACCGCCTACGCCATCGGCGCCGTCGATTTCACCGGCGACATGCCGATCCTGCTCGGCCCCGACGGCCCCAGTCTCGGCGGCTTTGTCTGTCCGGCGGTGACCGCGCGCGACGATCTATGGAAGCTCGGCCAGCTCAAGCCAGGCGACAAATTGCGCTTCACGCCCGTCGCGCGTCCCGCCGACCCCGTCGCTGGCCCGATCGTGCGGCGCACGCCGGGATCGCCCATCGTCGGCCAACGTGGCGACGCCGTCTATCGCCGCGCCGGGGACGACAACCTGCTGGTCGAATACGGCCCCATGACGCTCGACATCGGTCTGCGTATGCGCGTGCATCTGCTCGGCGAGGCCCTGCGGGCCGCGCCGCCGCCGGGGTTGATCGAGCTGACGCCGGGCATCCGCTCGTTGCAAATCCACTACGACGGCGCGCGCCTTTCGCGCGGCGCGTTGCTCGACCGGCTTTGCGAAATCGAAGACGCCTTGCCCGCCATCGACGACATCGTGCTGCCGAGCCGCATCGTTCATCTGCCGCTGTCGTGGAACGACCCGCAGGCCGAACTGGCTATGCGCAAATATCAGGAGCTGGTGCGCCCCGACGCTCCCTGGTGCCCCTCCAACATCGAGTTCATCCGGCGCATCAACGGGCTCGACGACGAGGCGCAGACCCGCCGTCTCATCTTCGACGCGTCTTATCTGGTGCTGGGTCTGGGCGACGTCTATCTGGGCGCGCCGGTGGCGACGCCGCTCGACCCGCGCCACCGCCTCGTCACCACCAAATATAACCCGGCGCGGACGTGGACGCCGGAGAACGCCGTCGGCATCGGCGGCGCCTATATGTGCATTTATGGCATGGAGGGGCCGGGCGGCTATCAATTGTTCGGGCGCACGATTCAGATGTGGAACGCGTGGCGCTCGACGCGGGAATTTGCGCCGGGTACGCCGTGGCTGCTGCGCTTTTTCGACCAGATCCGTTTCTTCCCCGTCAGCGCAGCGGAACTTCGGGAGGCGCGCGCGGCGTTCCCGCACGGCGGTTATCCGTTGCGGATCGAGGAGACGCAATTCTCTTATGCCGATTACAAGGCGTTTCTGGCGCATGAGGCGCCTGGCATCGCAGCCTTCAAAGCCCGGCAGCAGGCGGCGTTCGAGGCCGAACGCCAACGGTGGCGCGACGCGAGGCTCGACGAGGCGCCCCTGGAGGAGGCGACGGCGCCAACGCCCCTCGAAATCATGCCCGCGGGATGCGTTGGGCAATTCGCTGAGGCGCCGGGCAACGTCTGGAAACTGGCGGTGACGGAAGGCGATCGGATTGAAATCGGCGACACACTCGTCGTCATCGAATCGATGAAAATGGAAATTCCAATTTTGGCGACGGCGCGCGGAATCGTTCGCTCGCTGACGATCAAGACCGGGCAGACCTTGCGAGCGGGCGATCTGGTTTGTGTGCTTGAGGAAACGCAGTTTTGAAGTTGAGACAAACACTCCAGGTCAATTCATAGCGCCGCAGCCCGGCTCATCTTCGAGCGCGCTCCGCAACAGGGTGGGTGCGTCGCCGTCGTCGCAAAACCCCAGCGCACGTTCATAAGCGGCGTCGAGTTCGCCATAGCGGCCAAAACTCCGCTCGATCCGCGAATCGGGTTTGAACGTGATGAGGCTGCGCGGGCTTTCGGGATAAAGCCCCGACAAGGCGTCGAGAACTTCGCCGACCGACAAGCGCAGCGCGGGCGGCTGCAAGACGCCCGTCGTTTCGATGTCGGCGGCGTGCATCAAGTTTTCCGCCGCCCGCCCCGCGGACATCCACCACGACACGGCGGCGGGCGAAACAGGACAGACATAGGACCGGCCTTGCGCGAACGCGCGCGGCAATTCGCTCATGAACGCCGAGCCGAAGCCGGACGCCAGCGGACGTGCTATGACGCCCGGCAGCCGCAGCGCGACGCCGGAAAAATCGCCTCGCCGGACATGGTCGCTCAACCCGACCTCAACCATGCGCTTGTGCGCGCCATAGGTGCTGGCCGGTTGCGCGGGCGTCTCGCGGCTGACCCCGCCGTGCGCCGCCTCGCCATAGACGGCGACGCTGCTCGCATAGACGACACGGGGCTTGCGCGGCAGCGCCGCGAGCGCCGCGAAGAGGTCCAGCGATGCGCCGAGGTTGACGCGCCGGCTGAGACCGGGGTCCTGCTCGGCCAACGCGCCGGGGGCGCTCGCCAGATGAAATACGATATCGGGCGCGAAGGCCGCCGCCGCGCGGATTGTCTCCGAGTCGGCGAGATCGCCCCGCGCCGCGCCGGGGCCGTCGATCTCGCGGTCAAGCCGCATCCACGCGGCGCCTCTGTCCGCGAAGCGGCGCGTCAAGGCGCGTCCGATGAATCCCGCCGCGCCCGTGACCAGAATCCGCTTCATCGAGGCGCCAGCGTCACGCGCTGATCGATGCGGCCGAACGGCCCCCGCCGCCCATCTTCATGCTCCGCCTCCATCTCGATGCGGTCGCCGAATTTGAGGAACGGCGTGCGCGATTCGCCAAGATCGATTTTCTCGATGACCCGCGCCTCCGCCACGCAACTTGAACCCGCCGCCCTGTCGGCGTTGGACACCGTTCCGGATCCGATGATCGCGCCCGCCTTCAATCTTCGCGTGCGCGCGGCATGGGCGATCAACTGAGGGAACGTGAACGCCATTTCGGCGCCGGAGACTGATCCTAGACGTTCGCCGTTGCGCAATACGTTCAAACGCAGATGGACTCTTCCCTCGCGCCAGCCCTCGCCCAACTCGTCCGGCGTGACGGCGAGCGGCGCGAAGGCGGTCGAGGGTTTGGCCTGAAGGAAGCCGAAGCCGCGGGGCATCTCATAAGCCCCGATCTTGCGCAGACTCCAGTCGTTGATCTGCACGATGAGCCGGACATGCGCGGCCGCCTCGGCCGCCGTCGTCGCCATCGGCGTGTCGTCGACGACGATTCCGAACTCGCCCTCGCAATCGACGCCGTCGTCCTCGTTGACGAAGGGGCTGTCGGCGCACGGACCGAGAAAATCGTCGCTCGCGCCCTGATACATGACCGGAACCGTCTCGAAATCCGGGATTGGCGGCGCGCCGAACGCGCGTTCCATCAACTGACCATGGTTGAGGAAGGCGGACCCATCGAGCCATTGCGGCGCGCGCGGCAAGGGTGCAAGGCAGCGCGCCGGATCGAAGGCGAAGCTGGCGACGGCGCCGGCCTCCAGCCGGCCGCACAGGTGTGTCAGCCCCGGTTCGACCGCACGCCAGTTTTGCAACGCCGCGATGAGGCTCGACGCGATCGGCGCCGCATCTGTGGCGCGCAGGCCGTCGCGGGAGACCACAACCATCCGGCCGTCGAGCGAGCCGTCGTCAAGGGTGGCGAATCTCATGGCGCGTCGGCCCCGGGAACTCCCGGCTCGAACTTGCCGTCGATCAGCACGAACAACATGCGGCACGGCTTGCCGGAGCGATTGGCCCAGGCGTGGTTGGTCCCACGCTGGATGACGACATCCCCGCGTTTCAGAACGGTCTCAGCTATATCGAGCACCAGCGTCATTTCGCCCTCCATCACGATGCCGTAGTCGATGGACTGCGTGCGATGCATCAGCGGATGGGGCGACTCGGGCTTCACGGTCGAGGCGGCGGCGTCGCCGATCTCGGCGAAGGCGGCGTGCATGCGCTGCGACCCGTGGCGAAGGAAGTCGTCGGTGTCGGGAGGAATATCGACGAAGCGGATGCGCGTGCCATGGCGGGGCGGGGGGAGCCGCAGAGCGCCGGTCGTCGGATCGGGACCGTCGCCGACGGGTGCGGGCGCACCCTGGGTCGACCAGACCTCATGAAACACCGTGCCGGGAATGGCCGTGAGTTCCACGACCGTAGACAAGGCGCCGTCCGTGACGATCGTCGCCTGGCCGTCCCGATCATGCCCGGTGACGACGCGCCGGATGGGGTTCTCGCTCATCCGCGCAAGCCCTTCAGGCGCGCGACCGAATAATGATCCACGAGCAAGGCAAAACTGCCCGGCGTTTCGACGCACGGCGCCAGCCGTTCGACGAGAGCCGCAAAGCTTCGCTGCACAAAGGCCAGAGCGGCGGCGCGGTCGGCGAACGACAGCCGCTCGATGCGGTCGAACGACGCCTCGCGACCATCGGGGACGGGCAGCGCGACGTCGCTGGCGCGCGCCGTCACGGCGCCGTCCACCATCCGCTCCACGAGCGCGCAACGGCGCCCGAACTCGTCCTGCGACCCCCGTCGCTTGAGGAAGAGAAACAGGCGGACGGCTTCCGGACTCTCCGAACCGCTTCGCGTCTCCTCGCGCGTCGCCACCGCCTGAACAGTCGCTTGATTGACGAAATTGCCCTCGTCCGGTCTCAGTCGGTCAAGATAATAGGGGGTGGAGGTCGCAGCCTTGAGGTCGCCGATGTCGCCGAACCCGACTTCGGTTACGAAATCACGATCTCCCCGCCACAAGGCCGGTAGCGCGCCCGCATCGTCGAACGCGGGGTTTTGCGCGTAGTACGAGGGCATCGGACCCGCGTCCGGAGGCGGATCGTAGACCATGGGGCCGTGGACCGTTCGCATGTGGCGATGCGCGGCGTCGCGAGTCTTGTCGGCGGCGCAACGGCCGACGATGACGAGCTTGATCACGAGACGGAACTCCGGTTTGGTTGCAGCGTCAGGCCGCGTCGACTTGCGGGGTCAGCGCGGTCGCGGGCGCATGAAGCCTGGCGAACAGCGCAACGGCGAAGGCCGCGATGACGACCGCCGTCACGCCCAGCGCCGGATAGCCGAACGTTTGCACCAAAACGCCGCCCAGGATCGGCCCGATCATCGCGCCGACCATCAGCATTGCAGGCGTGCCCGCGAGCGCGCGGGAACTGCGGTCGAGCCGCGACAGCACGCCAAAGGCGAACGTATGCGTGAAGATCATCACGCCGGCCAACAGCATCGAAGGCGCCGCGAACGCCGCAAAGCCGGCGCCGAAGGTCAACGCCACGATGACGAGAGCTTGCAGGATCGGCCCCGCGAACAGAACCGCGCGGGCCGACACCCGCGTCTCCAGATAAGCGGCCAGCGGGGCCGGGATAAGATTGACAAAACCCAGGGCGATCAGGACGCCTGTCACCGCCGAGGCCGTGAAGCCATGATCGAGCCCCAGACGTTCGAGAAAGCTGAACATCATGGCCTGGTTGAGGCCCATGCAGCTGACCCCCGCGACGCCGAACCAGACGGTCGGGTGAATCAGGTGGCCGACCTCGGCGTTTGCGTCCCGCTGCGCGGCGGGAAACGCCAGCGCCGAGGCGAGCGCCGCGACCGCCATCACGCCTCCGAACACGACGAACAGGGCCTGGCCGCCGAAGGCTGCGATCAGATTGGGAGTCGCTCCCAGAAACAGGATGGCGAACACGCCGACGGCGGCGTTGACGAGGGCGAACAGGCGATGCGGGTGGGCGCTATGCGCAATGGTGCCATGCGTGACGCTAAGGCCGCAGGCGGCGGCGGCGCCCGCCAGCGCATGCAGCGGCGCCAGCTCAGCGAAGCTCGACACGCGCGAGGCGAGCAGGAAAGCTAACGCCGCCAGCGCGAACCCCGCCGTCGCCGCGAGCCGTCCATTGAGGCGATTGAAACGGGTGGCGAAAAACAGGCTCGACAGCACCGCGCCCGCGAGGAACAGCGTCGCCAATCCGCCCGCATGCGGCGGATCGAACTTATATTGCGCGATCAGCGCGCCGACCCAGACCGGCAACGCGACGAGATCGACCATGCCCGCGCAATGGGCGATGGCCAACGCGGCCCTGCCCGATCCGTTCTCCGTAGTCGACGCCATCGTTTCCTCCCTTTCGTTTGTTAGATCGGCGCGGCGAGCGCGCCCATCGATTGACCCATCAGACGCGCGTGTTCTCCCGGATCGCCGCCGGTGATTTCAAGCTCGGCGAGCCGCACGGAATTCTCCACCACCATGCGGCAGCGCTCCCAGCGCCGCGCCTCGAAGGCGCTCAAGGCCGCCTCGACAGTTTCCGCCTGCGCAAGCGCCTCGGCCAGCACGAGGCCGTCCTCGATCCCGATACAGGCGCCCGACGCCAGATGCGGCGTCGTCGCATGCGCCGCGTCGCCGATCAGCACGACCCGGTTGCGGCCCCAGGGGCGTGGCGCAAGCAGCCATTCGATCGGGCGATAGACGATCTGCGAACTTTCGTTGAGGCTCGCCCGCACATACGTCATCACGGGCGCGGTGAACGACGTCAGCATGTTTTGCAACAGGGGCAGAAACTCTTCGCGCGCGATGCGGTCGTTGCGCGGCCGATCCTCGGTGACGAACAGATACATTTCGTCGCGCGACACCGGATTGACCCCGGCCTTCACGTGTCGCCCCATCCACATCATCACGGTGCGGACCTCGGGAGGGCGCGGCAAAACGGCGCGCCAGACGCATTGGCCGACATACACCGGCGCGGGCGCGTCAGGAAAGAGGATCTTGCGAACCTGCGAGTTGAGGCCGTCGGCGCCGACGACGAGATCGTAAGAACCACGCTCGCCGTCGCTGAACAGAACGTCGACCTTGTCGCCATCTTGGCCGAGCGTCTCGAAGGTCACGCCGACTTTGACCCGCGCGCCCGCTTTCCGCGTGGCGGCCGCCAGAATGGCGGCGAGCGCAGGGCGCATGACGCCGCCGCCGCCGGGAATGTCGGGGCCGGCGAGACGCGGCGTCGGAATGTCGGTGATTTTGCGACCGTTCGCGGTGAACAATTCGACGCCGTCGGTCGCCGAACCGCATTCGAGGAAAGCGTCCAAAATGCCGAGCTTGGCGAACGCCCGCAGCGTCGGCGCGCCCAGGCTGATGCCTGCGCCATAGGAGCGCCAATCGGCGTCCATTTCGACAAGATCGACGGCGAATCCCAGCTTTCTCATCTCAATCGCCGCCGCCATGCCGGAAAATCCGCCGCCGACGATCAACGCGTTGAGGGCCTTCATGTCCGCTCCTCCCAAGTCTCTTCGTCATGCAGCACCAGATCGCCGTAGGCGTTCGTCGCCACCGGCGCCCGGCGCAGGCGTTGGCCAAGCGCGGCGCCCTTGGTGCAAAGCCCCGTCTTGATGTCGAATTCGGCGCCGTGCGAGGCGCAGACGATGCGGTCGCGCGCGGCGTTGAGATATTCGCCCGCGCGCCACGCCATCGGCGTGTCGCCATAGTGCGGGCAGGCGTCCCAGTAAGCGTGGAGCGCGCCCGCGCGCCGCACGACGAACAAGCGCGCGCCATTTGCGTTAAAGCCACGCGCTTCGTCGTCGCGAATGTCCGACGCCGGCCCCAGCGCAACCTCCCCCATCTTAATGGCCTGGCGGCTTGGCGCCCGGCGGCGGGCCGCCCGGCGCCCATTTTTCGCGGTATTCGAACAGGAACGCCTGCGCGGATTCGGGCGAGAACGGCGTGTCGCGCGGCGCCCATTCGTCGTCATGCGTGTCCATGTCGGCGTCGTATTCGACGTGGCAGCCGAGCGGGCTGTTGAAATACCAGAACCAGTTCGAGCCGAACTTGTGGCGCCCCGGCCCCCAGAACGATTGATAGCCCGCCTTCACGAAGCGCGAGCCCGCCAGCAGCAACTCGGTGGGCCCGCCCATGTGGAAGGCGAAATGTTCGCAGCCCTTCATGTAGACCGGCGTCTGGATGAAGAACAGCGTGTGATGGTCGCTCGTGCCGGCCGGGCGAAGGAACGGCCCGGCGTTGACGAGCCGGTCGGTGACCCTGAAGCCGAGACGCTCGACATAGAACTTCTCCGCCGCCGCGATGTCGGGCACGAAACAGACGACGTGGCTGAGCGTGCGGGGCTTGGCCGGCATGTCCTGCCAGACGCCGATCTGGTTGACGGGGCGCTGCGCGGGCGAGCCGGGCGCGTTGATGCGCTCGGGCGGCATGTCGAGCGGGCGGCGCGTCGTCACCTGAAAGCGCAGCGCGAAGCCGTGATCGTCCTTGGCTTCGACGGCCGCATCGGCGAGCCGATGCACCTGACGGTCCTTCGCCAGTTCGTCGGCGATGGCGGCGACGGTCGCGGCGTCGGCGACACCGTAGACGGTCTGGCGCAGCATCGCGCCGGTCTCCAGCGCGGGCGGCAGGCTCGGATCGTCTTTGCGCCGCACGACGATGCTGGTGCCGTCGAGCGCCTCGAAGCGGCCCTCGCCGGCGGGGTCAAGGCCATAGGCGGTCAAATATTGGCTCGCGGCTTCGACGTCGTCGACGCCGAACACGAGCGCGTCAGGTCCCAGAATGTTCATCGAACGTCCTTAAGCTGCTGTGCGGCCGCCGAGCGTCTCGGCGACCCAATCGGCGATATAGGCGCCGGCGTTGGCGGAGTTGTCGAAGCTCGAATGTTGTTTGCCGCCCTCGCGGTCGGTGAAGATTTTCAACTCGCGCTTGGGGCTGTTGACGAGTTGATCGTAAGTGCGCTGCGCCCATGCCAAGGGGATCTGCGAATCCGCCGCGCCGTGGGTGACGAGGAACGGGACACGGATGCGGTCGAGCACGCCGTCGAGATGCACGTCCTCGGCAATCCGGAAAAAATCATCCATGTCTTTCGCGCCCCAGACCCAGCGCACATGGTCCCAGTAATGGGGGACCGGCAGATTGCCTTCGCGCGCAAGGCGCTTCTTCTGCACGTCTCGCCAATCGTGGTTGGCGCCCCACACGACCCCGCAGGCGAAGCGCGGCTCGAACGCCACCGCACGCGGGCAGTAATAGCCGCCCAGCGAAACGCCTTCGAGACCGATGCGGGCAGGGTCCACGTCGTCGCGCGTCTCCAGCCAATCGACGATCTTCGAGGCCCAGATTTCGCTGTTGTAAACGGCGACGAGGCCATGCAGGCGCAGCGCCTCGCCGGTTCCCGGCTGGTCCACCACCAGCGACGACACGCCACGCCGGGCGAGCCACGCGGGCAGGCCGACGCGGTATTTCATCTCCTTGGTGCTGTCGAGACCGTTGACCTGCACCAGCAACGGCGCGCGGCCGCTGACGCCCGTAGCGCGCACGTAGAGGCCCGCAAGATGGCCGTCGCCATAGGGGATTTCCACGCGCTCGCAATTCTCGTCTGCAAGCCTGACGCCGCACGCGAACGTTGCAAGAAAACGCTTGTAGAGATCCAGCCGCCCCGGTTCGCCATGCGCCTGAAGGCGCTCGCAGGTGAGATAATAGGTCGCCGCGCGCCCGTATTTGTCGCCCGCCGAGATGAGCCGCCCGCGCGCCTCGTCGTCCTCAGCGAGCGAACAAAGCTTGTCGGCCATTTTGACCCAGGTCTCACGAAACGCGCGCGCGCCGGCGCCGTCGGGCTGGCCGGAGGCCTCGCGCAGCGGCGCGCACATGTCCTCGATCTCGCCGATCCTCGCGCCCATTTCGATGGCGAGATCGACGGCGAGGTTCCAGGGATAATTGGCGGGGAAATATTTGAACATGGCGCCCCTCGTCGCGCCGCCGCCCGTCCGCTTGCGCGGTCTGGACGCTGCGGCGTCTCCTCCTGACGTTCTTGTTAGACCGCGTCGGGACTTCAGAAAAATTGATTCTTGAAATCCGACGTATCGATGCGGTAAATACATAGCGCGTCGCTGGGAGACCCTGTGCGTTATCAAAACCTCGACCTCAACCTGCTCGTCGCCCTCGATCTCCTGCTGCAAAAGCGCAGCGTCAGCGCGGCGGCGGCGGATATGCGGATCACGCAATCGGCCATGAGCAACGCGCTCGCGCGCCTGCGCGACTATTTCGGCGATGAATTGCTGGTCAAAGTCGGCCGCCGGCTGGAGCCGACCGCCCGCGCGCAGGCCCTCGCCACGCCGGTGCGCGAGGTGCTGACAAGGGTCGACTGGACCATCGCGGCCGAGCGCGAGTTCGATCCCGGCCAGTCCGACCGCGCTTTCAACCTGCTGGTGTCGGACTACACGCTGGCGACGCTGGCCCCCGAAATCCTTCGGCTTGGTCGCAGCGTCGCGCGCGGCGTCCGGTTCAACTTTTTGCAGCAGGTGGCGACCCGCGAGCGGCTGCTCGATCAGGGCGACGTCGATCTTCTCATCATCCCCGACGATTTCCGACTGCAACGCCATCCCAGCGAGCCGTTGCTGGAGGAATCGTTCTGCGCGCTGTGCTGGTCGCAGGGGCCGCATGCGCGCGGGAAGATGACGCGCAAGGCGTTCGGCGCGGCGGGCCATGTGGTGATGATGACGCCGGGGGGCGCGCCGTCACTGGAATCGATCTTCTTCGAGCGGCTCGGCGTGTCGCGACGCATTGAGGTGACGACGCACAGTTTCACGACCATCCCCGCATTGATAGTCGGGTCGGACCGCATCGCCACGCTGCACTTGCGTCTGGCGCAGCAGGCGCAGCGTGGGCTTCCCGTCGAAATCCTTGATCTGCCGTTCGACATGCCGAAGATGCGGCAGAGCCTGCAATGGCACGCCCATCGCGCCCATGACAAAGCCTTGACCTGGCTGCGCGGGCTGATCCGTCAGGCCGCCAAAGACCTCGAAGCCCACGCACTCGCCGCGGGAAGGGTCGCCACATCTTCGGTTTCGACGGGGCCAGCGAAAAATCCGGGGATGACGCGAGCGGGCGGGCGTGGTTGAAATTGCGGGCCGGGGTCGGGCAAACGAAAGTTTGCGCCGAGACGGCGCCGCCCGATCCCAGGAGCCGCCCGTTTGATCCCGAACGCCGAAGCGTTGTTGAAGCCGCTCAAACTGAAGGGCCTGACGATCCGCAACCGCGTGATGAGCACGAGCCACGCGCCGGGCTACGCGAAGGACGGCAAGCCGCAGGAGCGCTACCAGCTTTATCACGCCAAGAAGGCCGAGGGCGGCATCGGGCTGACGATGTTCGGCGGCTCGTCCTCCGTGGCGCTCGACAGCCCCGCGACGCCGTGGAGCCAGATTTCCGTCGCCGACGACAGCGTGATTCCCTACTTTCAATCTTTCGCCGAGCGGGTCCACGGCCACGGCGCCAAACTGATGATCCAGCTCACCCACATGGGCCGGCGCACGCGGTGGGACGCCGCCGACTGGCTGCCCACGCTCTCCGCCTCCCCGCGCCGCGAACCGGCTTCACGCTCGATCCCGCGCGAGATGGAGGCCGAGGACATTGCGCGCGTCGTCGCCGATTTCGCCGCCGCCGCGCGGCGCTGCCAGGAGGGCGGGCTCGACGGCTGCGAGATTTCCGCCGCGCACGGCCATCTGATCGACCAGTTCTTCTCGCCCTCCGTCAACCAGCGTACGGACGGCTACGGCGGTTCGTTGACCAACCGGATGAGGTTGGGGCGGGAAGTGCTGGAAGCGATGCGTCACGCGACGGGCGACGATTTTATCATCGGCGTCCGGCTGGCGGGAGACGAGCTTCTCAAGAACGGGCTGAGCCCGGAAGAATCTCTGGAGATTTGCGCGACGCTGGCGCGCGAGGGTTTGGCGGATTTTCTCAACATCGTCGGCGGGCAGGCGCGCGACGAGATGGCTCATGCGGTGTCTTTGCCCAACATGTCGTTCCCGGTCGCGCCGTTCCTGCATCTGGCCAGCGCGATCAAGCGCGAGGTCGACATTCCCGTTTTCCACGCGCAGCGTATTTCCGATCTCGCGACCGCCGCGCGCGCGGTGGCGGAGGGGCATGTCGATATGGTCGCGATGACGCGCGCGCATATCGCCGATCCGTTTCTGGTGAAGAAGCTGAGCGAGGGGCGCGAGGACGACATCAGGCAATGCGTCGGCGCGGGCTATTGCATCGACCGCATCTACGTCGGCGCCGACGCGCTGTGCCTCCAGAACGCGGCGACGGGCCGCGAGGCGACGATGCCGCATGCGATCGCGCGCGCG
>JAYVYJ010000035.1:0-17963 GCA_043784465.1 Hyphomicrobiales bacterium | reverse complement strand
CCACGCATGGACGCGGGCGTGGACGTCGGCCATGAACGCGTGGAAATGCACGCGACGTTTGGTCGCCGCCTCGGCGGCGTCGAAGAACATGTCCATCAGGAACGTCTTTCCGCGCCCGACGTCCCCGTAAATATATAGCCCGCGCGGCGTAGGCCTGGCCCCGAGCAGCCGCCCCAACAGGTTTCGCGTCGGGAGTTTGTAGCCTTTCAACTCTGTGGCGAGCCGGTCGAGCCTTTCCACCAGCGCCGCTTGCGCGGGATCGGGAGCGATGACGCTTTGAGCGAGGGCTGTTGCATAAGCGTCATGGACAGACAGGTTAACCACTTCTAAACCTTGACGGTCGCCGCCGGGGCCAAGCCGGGATAACAAGAGGCGACGGAAGGGCTGGGCATGAAGAGAAGCATTGCGGCTTTGTGTCTGCTTGCCCTCGGGCTGTCAAAGGCCGGCGCCTGGGAGCGCCCGCCCTTCGCGGGCCTGTCCGTCGTCCCCGTGGTCGTGTTCGGCGTCGACGGCCGCGCGTCTTTCGACGATTTCGCCGCTCATCAGCAACTTGACGCCGTCGCCCTGCGCCGCCGCTACGCCTCCACCGGCATCGTGCGCTGCGGCCACGCCCACGGTTCGGGCCAACTGACGCTCGCCGACGACGTGATCACCACCGCCGCGCATGTGCTGTACGATCAGGAGGGCCATCTGCGCGGCGATTCCGCCCATTGCCAGTTCCTCGTTCAGGCCGAAGGCCAGGAGATCGCGACGAATTTGGACGTCGCGGGCGCCATCGTCGGCTCAACCAACCCTTACGCCGAGAGCGCCGTGCACGACTGGGCGGTCGTCAAGCTCGCGCGCCCGCTGCGCGAAGCGACCCCCTATCCGCTCAGCAAACCCGCCTTGGCCTCGCCGGTCCTGTTCGTCGCGCGCGGCGCCGTCGACTGGGGCGCCGGCCACGAAACCTCGATGCAGGCCTGCCGCCTGCGCGACGGTCTGGAGCAGGGCGCCGAAGGCACGCGCGAGATTTCGTTCGACTGCTCGACCAATGTGGGGGCGTCGGGGGCGGGTCTGCTGGACGGGGAGGGGCGCGGGCTGATGGCGATTTTCGTGGGGTACAGGTCCGTCGCCCCGGATCAGCCGCTGCCGTTCTCGGCGACGCATTACAATTTCGCGGTGACGGTGGAGGGGGCGTTTCGGCGGGCTGTGGAAAGGCAGGCGGCGCTGGGGGCTACGGCGGAGGTGAGGTGAGAGTCTGACAACAGCCTTGACTCCGGACTTGCTATATAACTGATATTTAATGTAATTAACCATACTGGTGACAAATTTCAATTCGTTTATTACAGGAGGTAGGGCTTTGGCGACACCGCAAATCGATGAACTAGGAGGAATTCACGTTAAGGGCGGACAGACGGATGTGACAGTCTCTGACGCAACAGCTTCGCGTATACTTGACAGCATAGATGCATTCGGTGCCGACCTTCGTGATCATCCAGCGCATTCAGAATTTGCGGGCTTTCTAGTATTGGTCATAGTTATACTGGGGTTTTACTACCTTTTTACGAGGCAACGTCTCAAATTTGAGTTGGAAAAATTTAAAATTGAGAATGGGTACAAAAATAAATTCGGGACAAGGGTAATTAAAAATCAAGGTACTGCGGCTGAATCTGATGAATAGACTTTAAGATGGTTTGTATAAAAGGAAAGGGTTAAGTGATGAAAATTTATGAAATTTTGATTGTTTTTCTTGTTGCTTCTGCAATATATATTATTTTCAAGACGACTATTTCTCGAGCCGCACAAAACGCTCGAGAACGCGTTGTAATCATTGCGAAAATCCTAGATGATGATGAAAACGTCCCAACAGACATCAAAAATCACGTCGAATTTCTGGTGGATACTCTGTTTGGGATGAAAAGAGTTCTAATACCGGCAATTTTTCTGATGCCTGCATTTATAATTGTTTATGCCGTTAGGGCTAGACTTTTTGCTGGATTTCAGCATCAACTTGAACAACTGAGTCAAGAACGCAGGGCGCTGTTTGATGAAATGGACGATTTGCACAACAGAATTACTTTAGCAAATCATCCAATTTTGACGTGCTTTGTATTGATAGAGTTGATAATATTTTTTGTCCCGTCTATCCTTTTACGAGCTTTCGCGAAAGGAAAGCTCCCAACTGAGTATGGCGCAAGAAGCGTAGTTTGGGATTTGGAGGAGAAAACGCTTAGATTTTTTCAACGCCATGGAATGAAAACTGTCGATGCGGTGAGTTGATATAAGGTACTCGTTATAACTCACTGGTCTGATCGTCAGCTCCAGACCCCCAGCTCTCCGGCTTCTCCGTCCGCCCGATCAGCGCCAGCCCCAGCGCGATGCTCTCGAACTGATCGGCCGAAGTCAGTTTCCCCGCCCCGAACCGCTCGACAAACAGCCGCTGCACCGCCGGCACGAACGACGTGCCGCCCGTCAGGAACACCTTGTCCACCTGCCCCGGCCGCAAACCCGCCGCCGCCAGCGCCGCATCGACCGCCGCCGCGATCTTCGCGAGGTCCCCCGCGATCCAGCCCTCGAACTCCGCCCGCGTCACCCACGCCCGCACGTCCTCAAAGCAAAACTCCGCCCGTTCGGCCCCCGACAGCGCCACCTTCAGCGCCGACACGGAGCGATACAGCGCGAACCCCAGATCGCGGTCCACCAGATCGATGAACGCCTCCAGCGGCGCAGGGTTGACAGCGTCGCGCGCCAGCTCGCGCAAATCGCGCATATCCCCCTTCATCAGCGCCAGCTCATGCCAGCGCGACAGGCGCGCGAACAGGTGGGACGGCATCGGCAGCACCTTGCCGAACGAACGATACGATCCGCCCTTACCGAAATGCGGCGCCACGACCTTGTCCACGATGCGGCTGTCGAACGTGTCGCCCGCGACCCCAACGCCCGACTGGCCGAGCGGCTCGGCCTTCAGCGCGCCGCCGACGCGCGCGAACCGCATCACCGAGAAATCGCTGGTGCCGCCGCCGAAATCCGCCACCAGCACCGTCGCCTCGCCCTCAAGGCTGCGCGCGAACGAGAACGCGGCCCCGACAGGCTCGTAAACATAGGTCGCTCCCTCGATCCCGAGCCGGGCGAACCCGTCGCGATAACGTTGCATCGCCAGCGCCTCGTCGGGCGCAGCGCCCGCGAACCGCACCGGTCGTCCGATGGTTACACGGGCGCCCGCAAAGTCCAGCCCGGAATGGCGCGTCAGCGTGCGCAGGAAGGCCGCCAGCATATCTTCGAAACTGAGGCGCTGACCAAAGATCGTCGTGGATTGAAAATTGCGGCTCGCCGCCAGCGTCTTGAAGCTTTGCAGGAAGCGCAGCGGCCCCGTCGGGTCGATCAGCCGGTCGAACGCCCACGGCCCGCCCTCGGCCAGCGGCGGCTGGCCGCGACGCTCCTGCCAGAAACACAGAGCCGACGCGTAGACCCCGATGCTCTCCTCGCCGTGCGAAAACCGCAGGGTCTCGACGCCCCCGGGCGTCGCCAGGGCGACCACCGTATTGCTGGTGCCGAAATCGATTCCGAGAGAAACGTTGGACATCGCGCGTCCCTACGGGCGACGCGCGTGGCGGGCAACCCCAGCTTTTCGCAGGGCGAAGGGCTCAGCCCTCCGCTTTGCGGATTTCCTTGACGAGCACGTCGCGCAGAGAATCCGGCGTCAACGGCCCTACATATTTGTAGGCGATTGTCCCGTCGCCTTTCACCACGAACGTCTCGGGAACGCCATAGACGCCCCAGTCGATGCCCGCGCGGTTGTCGGGGTCCAGCACTACGCGGTTGTAGGGATCGCCGTCGGCCCCCAGAAACCGCCGCACATTCTCCGCCGAATCGCGCTGCGCCAGCCCGACGATCGTCACCCGCCCGTCCTTCACGTCCGGCAAGGCGGCCAGCGTCATCAACACGGGGTGCTCGTAATGGCAGGGCTCGCACCAGGAACCGAACACATTGACCACCGTCACCTTGCCCGCCCGCAGGTCGGCGTCGCTCGATCGCCCCCCGTCGAGAGTCGCCAGTTCCAGCGGCGGCGCGGGATGGCCGATCAGCGCCGAGGGAATTTTCGACGCGTCGCCCGCGCCCAGCCGCACGTAAAACAGCCCCAGCAACGCCGCGAACACGATGAGCGGCGCCGCGGCAAGCCATGCGCGGCGGTTGTTCGCTTCACCGCTCATCGCTGGGCTCGAAGATCTGGCGCCGCTCCAGCCGCGCGAGGCGGTACTTGAGGTCGCGATAGTCCAGCAGGATCGCCCCGACCATCCCCGCCACAACCACGCAAGCGACCGCGAACGCCGCGACGATGAAACCCAGATGCGGCGTCACGCGGCGACCGCCTCGCCCTCGGCGGCGGCCAGCATCGTCAGACGCGCCAGACGCCGGCGCAGAATCTCGTTGCGGATCGCCATCACATGCAGGGTCAGGAACAGGAAGGTGAAGGCCACCGCCATGATAAGCAGCGGCCAAAGCAGCTCCGGCGCAATCGTCGGCCCGCTGGCGCGGAACACCGACGCGGGCTGATGCAGCGTATTCCACCATTCGACCGAGAATTTGATGATCGGCAGATCGACGGCCCCGACCAGCGTGAGGATCGCGGCGGCCCGCGCCGCCCGTCCCGGCTCCTCGATAGAGCGCCACAGCGCGATCAGCCCCAGATAAAGGATGAACAGCACCAGGACCGACGTCAGCCGCGCGTCCCACACCCAATAAGTCCCCCACATCGGCTTGCCCCACAGCGAGCCGGTCACGAGGCAAACGAACGTGAACCCCGCCCCCAGCGGCGCGGCGGCTTTTTGGGCGGCGTCGGCGAGCGGATGGCGCCAGACCAGCGTGCCCAGCGCGCTGAGAGTCATCACGCCCCAGATGAACGTCGAAAGCCACGCGGCGGGGACGTGAATATACATGATCTTGACCGTCTCGCCCTGCTGGTAATCGGGAGGCGCGCGGAACGCCATCGTCAGACCGACGGCGAAGAGCATCAGCGTCAACCCCCACGCCCAGGGTAGAACGCGGCGGGCGACGCCCAGAAAGACGGTAGGATTCGCAAGGCTGAACATTGCGTCATTCTAACGCGAATCGCCGCCCGGAGCGAGGGCGGCGCGAGGTCGTGGCCACGAGAAAAAGCCGGATAGCGATTTTTCTGCGACTTGCGTTGGGACTTACCTGACGTTACACCAAGTTGCGTAAAAGCGTAACATTACAATTCCGCTTCGCCGCGCATCTCCGGTATGCGCTGCTTGCTGTCACGCGTAGAGTTGAAGGCCGCCCATGCCCCCTACGAGCCCTCGCCAATGATCCGTCCCATGGTCGCCGCCCTTCTCTGTGCGGCGCTGGCGGCCTGCGAGAGCCTGCCGCGCGACGCTCCCCCCGCCGCGGCGATGAAGGCCGACGCCGCCGCTTCGGTCGAGACGCCGTCCGCCTTCCGCTACGCTTTCGTCAAGCTCGGCGCCGCGCAGGCCGATCAACTCAACAGGCTGTCGGGACCGGCGGCAGCGGTGTGCGCCTTCCCGCTTACCTCCGCCACGCCCGAATCTCTGCGCCTGCGCCCCGGCGACATGGTCGCCGCCACCATCTTCGAGGCGCGGCCCGACGCCGCCGCGCAAGGTTTGTTCGTCGATGGCTCCGACCTTGGCCGTCCCAACCCCGGCGCGACCCTGCCGACCCAGCAAATCGATGCGCAAGGCCTCATCAACGTGCCCTTCGCCGGCCCGGTGCGCATCGCCGGCCTCACCCCGCGCGCGGCGGGAGCGACCATCGCCGCGCGGCTGGAGAAGCGCGCCTATGACCCGCAAGTCGTCGTCGCCATCGTCGACCGCCGCGCCGATCAGATCAGCGTCATGGGCGACGTCAACGCGCCCACCCATTTCGCGCTCGACCCCGGCGGCGTCACCTTGCTGGAGGCTGTCGCGCGGGCGGGCGGCA
Organism: Hyphomicrobiales bacterium; assembly: GCA_043784465.1. Classification (GTDB taxonomy): domain Bacteria; phylum Pseudomonadota; class Alphaproteobacteria; order Rhizobiales; family Beijerinckiaceae; genus Roseiarcus. The sequence goes on along the minus strand of JAYVYJ010000035.1, from coordinate 12,029 downwards.
TGAAGAGCCAAGCGTTTGAAACCGAGGTCGTGCTGCGTCGCGCCGGCCAGACCTACGCCGCCCCGCTCGACGATTTGCTGCGCCGCGCCCGGGACGTGCGGCTAGGCCCGGGCGACGTCGTGTTCCTGGTGCGCAAACCCCGTTTCGTCAGCGTGTTCGGCGCCACGACCGACGTCGTCAATACGCCCGTCAGCCACCGTGTGCTGTTCGAGGCCGACACGATGACGCTCTCGGAAGCGCTGGCCAAGGTGAACGGACTGTCGGATACGCGAGCCGACCCGCATCAGGTCTTTCTGCTGCGCCCCCTGCCGCATCGCGCGCTCAACGCCTTCGGCGTCGATCCCACTCCCTTCGGCGAGGGCCTTGTGCCCACCGTGTTCGGGCTCGACCTTGGGACCGCCGAGGGGCTGTTCGTCGCGAGCCGGCTCGCCCTCCAGCCGCAAGACGTGGTGGTGGCCGCCGATTCCGGCTGGACCGACGTGACAAAGCTGTTTGGGACGCTCAACGCCGTGGAGGGACCCTTCGTCTCCGGGGCCGCCCTGCGCGCCTATCTTAAATGATCCGCGAAGCGCCGGCCCCGGACGACGGCGTCTCCGGCCTCAACCTCGATCTTCTCGGCCTGTTCGCGCTCCTGCGACGCGAGCGCGGCAAGGTCGCCGGCATCGTCGCGGCGGCGCTGGCGCTCAGCCTCGCCTATGCGATGTTCACGCCCCGGTCCTATCTGTCGTCGACCGACATTCTTGTGTCCGCTCGCCCCAAGGACATTCTGGCCGCCTCGCCCGGCGCCGACGCGCTCGCCGGCCTCGTCGATCCCGGCCTGATCGAGAGCCAGGTCGAAATCCTCAAATCGTCGAGTGTCCTTCTCGCCGTCGTAAGAAAACTCGATCTGCTCGACGACACGACTTTCACCAACCGCCCCGGCTGGAACCCGCTCCGCGCGCTCCGCGACGCGGCCGTGTCGCTATGGCGTTCGAAAGGCGACGGCGAACCTTTAGTGCTCGCCGAGCAATCGGCGGTCCAGGCGATCGCTGACCGTCTCAAGGTCAGGCGCATCGGCATGACCTATGTCGTCGACGTCGCTTTCTCCGGCCCGACGCCGGATCTCGCCTATAAAATTGTGCGCGGCCTCGCCGAAGAATACATCGAAGGCGAATTACGCGCCCGCTACGAGAATTCCCGCCGCGCGACCGACTGGTTTCGCGGACGCCTGCTCGAACTCGAAAAGGACGTCGCCGAGGCCGACCACGAGGTCCAGCGCTACCGGGCCCAAAACAACATCGTCGACACCAGCCGGGGCCGGCTCGACGAGGAGCAGCTTTCCAACATGAGCGCGCAACTGGCGGGCGCCGAAGCTGCGACCGCGCAGGCCAAGGCCGTCTACGAGCGCGCTTCGGCGGTGGCGAGCGCCGATCTCGGCGATTCTGGCCTGCCCGAGGCGCTCAAGAGCGAGGCCGTCAGCAAGTTGCGCGAGAAATATGTGCGGCTCGCCGCCCGGCGGCGCGAACTCGCCGCCCGCTTCGGCGTCGATCACCAACTGGTCGCCGAGGTCGGCCGCGAGGGGCAGGACACCGCCCGCGCCGCCCGCGAAGAAATCCGCAGGATCGTCGAGGCCGACAGAAACGAGCTTGAAATATCACTGTCGCGCGAAAGCCACTTGCGCGCCTATATCCAGAAGCTGGTCGGCCGCTTCGCCGAAGTCAACGACAGCCAGGTCGCTCTACGCAAGCTTGAGAGCGACGTAAAAGTCTATCGCAACGTCTACAACGCTTCTTTGGAGAAGTTTCAGCTTAACGCGCAGGCGCAGGCGGCGCCGATTGAGATTGCGCGCGTCATCACGCCCGCCAATTTCCCCGACCGTCCTTACTGGCCGCGCACGTCGTGGGTTCTGCTCGCCGGTCTCGTGCTCGGCGGCCTCGCCTCGGTGTCGACCGTGCTGGCGCAGGAGGCGCTCTACGACCGCTTTCGCGGCGCGCAGGACGTGCGCGACCATGCGGGCCTGCCGTGTCTGGGCGTGCTGCCCCGCCTTGGGGCGGCGGAAATGCCCGTCGGCGCCCCCGGCGAAGCCTTTGGAAGCCACGCCCCCATGCTGCGGATTGCGGTGACGGATCCGTTCTCGCCCTTCGCCAAGGCACTACGCGACGTCAAGGTCTCCATCGACCTCGCCCGGCCTCCCGGCGAGGCCGTGACCATAGGGATCGTTTCCACGCGCAGCGGCGAAGGTAAGACTACGCTCGCCGCTAATCTGGCCTTTCTGACCGCGAAAATGGGCCGACGCACGCTGCTGATCGACGGCGATCTCCATTCCTTCCGCCTGACCGCGACGCTCGCCCCCGCCGCGCGCGCAGGGTTGTTTCAGGCGCTCGCCAGCCCCAGCGAACGCGCCGACTTCTGCACGTTCGATCCCGTCACCGGCCTGCGCTTTCTGCCCGCGGTGGCGAGCGGGCGCATCTTCAACGCTGCTGAAATCCTGCGTTCGCGCTCCATGGAGCGCACGCTCTCGGCGGCGCGGGCCGAGTTCGACTATGTGTTCGTCGATCTGCCCGCTCTGCAATCCGACATCGACGCCCGCGCCGCCGCCGCTCTGTTCGACGGCTTTGTCTATGTGATCGAAAGCGGTGTGACGCGCCGCCGCGAGCTTCGCGAAGCGCTGTGGGAGTTGGAGCCTGCCCACAACCGCATCGTCGGCGCCGTGCTCAACATGGCGGCGCCGGAGCCACGCGGGCGCGCTACGCCTCTTCCGGCCTGAAGGACAGCGCCACGCCGTTCATGCAATAGCGCAGGCCCGTCGGCTTGGGCCCGTCGTCGAACACATGGCCGAGGTGCCCGCCGCAGCGGCTGCACGCGACCGCCGTGCGGGTCATGCCGTTGCTGCGGTCCTTGATTTCCGCCACCGCCCCGTCGCGCGGCTTCCAGAAGCTCGGCCAGCCGGTGCCGCTGTCGAATTTGGTCTGCGCATCGAACGATTCCCGCGCGCAGCCCGCGCAGGCGAACACGCCCTTGCGATGCTCGTTGAGCAGCGGACTGGTGAACGGCCGCTCGGTGCCTTCCTCGCGCAGCACGTTGAATTGCGCCGGCGTCAGCAGCTTGCGCCATTCTGCGTCGGTGTGCGTCACCTCGGCCGCGCCGGCGCGAGGCGCGAAACCCAGCGCCAGCAGGGCGGGCGCGAAGCTCAATAAACCGCGTCTGTCGATCATGGCACTCTCCTTAGCCCCGAGTTCGCAGCGGGCGTCGGCTTTGTTACGCGCGAATCGCCCGTTGGATTTGACGTGCGCCCGTCGAGCCCAGCCGCGCGGTTTCTCTTCCCCTGTTCGAGGGAGGGTTAGGGTGGAAGTCTCCCCTCAGCGCGTCGGCACCGGTTTTTCGCCGCGATAATCGTAAAACCCGCGCTGCGTCTTGCGTCCAAGCCAGCCCGCCTCGACGTATTTGACCAGCAGCGGACAAGGCCGATACTTCGGGTCCGCCAGTCCCTCGTGCAGCACCTGCATGACGGCCAGGCACGTATCCAGCCCGATGAAATCGGCCAGTTGCAACGGCCCCATCGGATGATTGGCGCCCAGCCGCATCGCCGTGTCGATGGATTCCACCGAGCCGACGCCCTCGTAGAGCGTGTAGACCGCCTCATTGATCATCGGAAGCAGGATGCGATTGACGATAAAGGCGGGGAAATCCTCCGACATCGTCGAAATCTTGCCCAACCGCGCGACGAAGCGCCGCGCCGCCTCATAAGTGTCGTCGCGCGTCGCGATGCCCCGGATCAGCTCGACAAGCTGCATCTTGGGCACCGGGTTCATGAAGTGAATGCCGATGAATTGCTCGGGATTAGCCGTCACCGAGGCGAGCCGCGTGATCGAGATCGACGAGGTGTTGGAAGCCACGATCGCGTCGGACTTCAGGTGGGGCCGCAGGTTTTGAAAAATACGGCGCTTGACGTCCTCGTTTTCGGAGGCCGCCTCGATCACCAGATCGCAATTGCCGACGTCCTCCAGCCGGGGCGCGACGAGGATGCGGTCGAGCATCGCTGTGCGCTCAGATTCCTCCATCTGCCCCTTGGCGACCTGACGCGTCAGCAACCCGTTGATCGTGGCCAGCGCCCCGTTGATGCGCTCCTCCGCGATGTCGTTGAGCCGCACTTCGAAACCCGATTGCGCGCAGACCAGCGCAATCCCCGACCCCATCTGGCCCGCGCCGATGACCCCGACCGTCTCAATCTGGAAGCTCATCTCGTCTCCGGGGTCAGGCGCGCTATTTGCCGAGTTTGCCGAGTTCGGCTTCGAGTTCCGGCATCGCCACGTAAAGGTCGGCCACCAGTCCGTAATCGGCGACCTGGAAAATCGGAGCCTCCTCGTCCTTGTTGATGGCGACGATCACTTTGGAATCCTTCATGCCCGCCAGATGCTGGATGGCGCCCGAAATGCCGACCGCGACATAGAGGTCGGGCGCCACCACCTTGCCCGTCTGCCCCACCTGCCAGTCGTTGGGCGCGTAGCCCGCATCCACCGCTGCGCGCGAGGCGCCTATCGCCGCGCCGAGCTTGTCGGCCACCGGCTCGATGTACGTCTTGAAGTTTTCGGCCTTCTGCATCGCGCGCCCGCCCGAGACGATGATCTTCGCGCTCGTCAGTTCCGGCCGGTCGGACTTGGCAAGGGCCTCGCCGACAAACGCCGAAACGCCGGGATCGCTCGCAGCGGCCACGGTCTCGACGGGCGCGCTCGAAGCGCCCGCGCCGGTCGCGGCGAACGAGGCCGTGCGCACCGTCGCGATGATCTTCGCGTCGCCGGACTCGACCGTCTGAATCGCGTTGCCCGCATAGATCGGCCGCTCGAAGGTCTTGGGGCCGACGACCTTGGTGATGTCGGAAAGCTGCATCACGTCGAGCAGCGCGGCGACGCGCGGCAGCACGTTCTTGGAGAACGGCGACGACGCCGCCAGGATGGCGTCATATTCGCCGCTCAGCGAAACCAGCAGCGCCGCCAGCGGTTCGGCCAGACCATGCGCGTAAATCGCCTCGTCGACGAAGCGCACCTTGGCCACACCCTCAAGCTTCGCGGCCACCTCCGCAGCGGCCCCCGCGCCCTTGCCCGCGACCAGCACATGAACCGGCGCGCCCATGGCGATGGCCGCCGTCAGCGCCCGCGCGGTGATGTCGGCCAGATGGCCGCCGGCGACTTCGCCCAGAAGAAGCGTCGTCATGTTCAAATCACTCCTGCTTCGTCGCGCAGCTTCGAGACCAGCTCGGCGACGCTCTTAACCTTCTGCCCCGCCTTGCGCCCGCTCGGTTCGGTTGTCTTGAGCACCTTGAGCCGCGGCGCGACGTCCACGCCGAAATCGGCCGGCGTCTTGTTGTCGATCGGTTTCTTCTTCGCCTTCATGATGTTGGGCAATGATGCGTAGCGCGGTTCGTTGAGCCGCAGGTCCGTGGTCACGATGGCCGGCAGCGTCAGCGAAACCGTCTGCATGCCGCCGTCGACCTCGCGCGTCACTTCGACCTTACCCTCGTCCAACGTCACCTTGGAGGCGAACGTGCCCTGCGGCAGCCCGGTCAAAGCCGCGAGCATCTGTCCGGTCTGGTTGCAATCGTCGTCGATGGCCTGCTTGCCGAGAATGACCAGCCCCGGCTGCTCCGCCTCGACCACGCCCTTCAACAATTTGGCGACCGCTAGCGGCTCGATGGGGCCGTCGACCGTAATGAGGATGCCCCGGTCGGCGCCCATCGCCAGCGCCGTGCGAATCGTCTCGGCCGCCTGCGCGGGGCCAATGGAGACGATGACGACCTCGGTCGCCTTGCCCGCCTCCTTCTGGCGCAGCGCCTCCTCGACGCCGATTTCGTCGAACGGGTTCATGGACATCTTGACGTTGGCGAGATCGACGCCCGAGCCATCCGCCTTGATGCGGATTTTGACGTTATAATCGACCACCCGCTTGACGGGGACGAGGATTTTCATGTCGGCCAATTCTCCGGTCGCGGCGCGCTCAGCGCGGCGATCTCTCTGATGCGATCTCCCGGCGGCGATTGCGGCGCAAATCCCTAAGCGCGAAGAATCGCTGAGTCAACGCGAGGCGGGGACCGCCTCAATTCTCCGGCGCACCGCCCGTCTTGATCGCCGGCGGCTTGCCATGCAGCAGCGACACCGCCGCCGCCAGTTGCGTGTCTTTCAAAGGATCGGGCGGCACATAGGCCTCCGAGCCTTTTTGCTCGTCGTCGCCGTTTTTCAGGTGGCCCGTCAGCGAAGCTTCGCCCAGGCTCTCCACCTTGCCCTTCAACTCCTCGGGGATATTCTCGCGGATCTTGTAATCCGGCTCGATGCCCTTGGCCTGAATGGAGCGCCCAGAAGGCGTGTAGTACCGCGCCGTCGTCAGTTTCAGCGCCCCGTCCTCGCCCAACGGCAGCACGGTCTGCACCGAACCCTTGCCGAACGAGCGTGTGCCGATCAGCGTCGCGCGATGCAAATCCTGCAACGCGCCTGAGACGATTTCGGAAGCCGAGGCCGAGCCGCCGTTGATAAGCACCGCCAGCGGCTTGTTGTCGGAGAGATTGTAGCCCGCCCGCGCGTCATATTGCTGATAGAGGTCGGGCGTGCGCCCGCGTGTCGAGACGATCTGGCCGGAATCGATGAAAGAGTTCACCACCCGAATCGACTGCGACAAAAGGCCACCGGGATTGTTGCGCAGGTCGAGGATGTAGCCCTTCAAAGGCGCGCCGTTCGTCTTGAACTTGGCGATAGCCGCCTTGAGGGCGTCATAGGTCTGCTCGTTGAATTGCGTGATGCGGATATAGCCGAGGTCGCCGCTCTCGACATGCGAGCGCACCGGCTGCACGCGGATGATCTCGCGCACGATGTCGAGCACCTTTGCGTCTTTCTGATCCTTCACGTCGCCGCGCAGGATGGAGATCGCCACATGCGTCTTCACCTTGCCGCGCATGAGGTCGACCGCCTCCTTGAGCGTCAGCCCCTTGACCTGCGTCTGGTCGATCTTGACGATTCGGTCGCCCGCCATGACGCCTGCACGGGCGGCGGGCGTGTCGTCGATCGGCGAGACGACCTTGATGAGGCCGTCCTCCTGCATCACTTCGATGCCGAGGCCGCCAAACTCCTCGCCGCGCATGCTGGTCTGAAAATCCTTCAGCGCCTTGGCGTCGAGATAGTTAGAATGCGGGTCGAGCGAGACGAGCATGCCGTTGATCGCGCTGCTCGTCATCTTCGAGGCGTCGGGTTCCTCGACGTAATTGGCGTAAGCCTTCTCGTAAACGAGTTTGTAAAGCCCAAGTCCGGCCGCGCCGCCGGGCGTGGCCGCCTGCGCGACCCATGCGCCGGCTACGCCGATCGCCAGGCCGATAGTGACGTAGGACGGCGCGCGCATCGCGGCCTCAGTTCGATTTGGTGGGTTCGGGCGCCGGAGAGGCGTCCGTCTTCGGCCCGTCGCCCTTCATCTCCGCAGAGCTGGGCGCCGGGGTCGGCGTGGGCGCGGCCGCCGTCGGCTTCACGCCGTGCAGCAGGTCGAGCGCGGCGATGAGCTGCTTGTCCTGCTTGGCGTCAGGCGGCACATAGGCCGACGACCCCGTGGGATCTTCCTCCCCGTTTTTCAGATGGCCCTTGAGCGAAGCCTCGCCCAGGTTCTCGTCCTTGCCTTTGAGATCGGCGGGCACGTCCTCCATCACCTGAATGTCGGGCGTGATGCCCTTGGCCTGGATGGAGCGGCCCGAGGGGGTGTAATAGCGCGCCGTGGTGAGCCGCAGCGCGCCGCTGTTCTCGCCTAGCGGCATGATGGTCTGCACCGACCCCTTGCCGAACGAGCGCGTCCCGATCAGCGTCGCGCGCTTGTGGTCCTGAAGCGCGCCCGCCACGATCTCCGAAGCCGAAGCCGAGCCGCCGTTGATGAGCACCACGACCGGCTTGCCGTCCGACTGATTTTCCCCCGCCCGCGCGCTGAAGCGTTGCGCGTCGTCGGGGTTGCGCCCGCGCGTCGAGACGATCTCGCCTTTGTCGACGAAGGTGTTGACCACTTCAATCGACTGGTCGAGCAACCCGCCGGGATTGTTGCGCAGGTCGATGACGTAACCCTTGAGCTTGTCGCCCGACGCCTGCGACTTGATCCTGTCCATCACGCTGTGCAGGCCGCTGGCGGTCTTTTCGGTGAATTGGGTGATTCGGATATAGCCGACGTCGCCATCCTTCACTTCACCCTTGACCGACTGCACCTCGATCACCGCGCGGGTGATCTTGTAGTCCTTCAAGTCCTTCTTGGTCCCGCGCGCGATCTTGAGCGTCACCGCCGAATTGATCGGGCCGCGCATCTTGTCGACCGCCTGATCGAGCGTCATGCCCTGAGTGGAGGCGCCGTCGATGCCCGCAATGACGTCGCCCGACATGATTCCCGCCTTGGCGGCGGGCGTGTCGTCGATGGGCGAGACCACCTTGATGAGCCCCTCCTCTTCCGTCACCTCGATGCCGAGGCCGCCGAACTCGCCTTTGGTCGAACGCTGCATCTCGCGATAGGCGTCGGGGTCCATGTAGGACGTGTGCGGGTCCAGCGAGGACAACATGCCGTTGATCGCCGCCTCCACCAGCTTGCCCTCGTCCGGCTTCTCCACGTAATCGTTGCGGATCTTCTCAAAAACGTCGCCAAACAGGTTTAGCTGGCGGTAGGTCTCCGCGGCGGTTGCGTAGGCTTTGGGCGCGAAGGCCTGGAGCGCGCCGGGCCCCAGGAAGGCGCCGCCCAGACCGAGCGCCGCGCCTAGGGCGAGATAGGAAACCTTGGGAATCATCCACGGGCCTTTTCGAGGTTCGATTTCGCCCACCACGGCTGGGGGTCGATGACGGCGTCGTTCTTCCTGAATTCGATATAGAGAACGGGCGCGTCGGCGCCAATAGAGCCTGCCGCCGCACTTCTAATTCCCCCCGGACCCATGATCGCCACCGGCTCCCCCGCCAGCACGAATTGCCCGACGGACACCTGAATGCGCTCCATGCCGGCCAGAACCAGATAATAGCCCTCGCCCGCGTTAAGGATCAAGAGTTGTCCATAGGATCGGTAAGGTCCGGCGAACGCCACCCATGAATCGGCGGGCGCCGACACCACCGCGCCCGGGGCGACGCTGACCGAAATTCCCTTGCTTTGGCCGCCATAGCCGTCCGAGTCGCCATAATTTTTCGCGGGCGTTCCGGTCGCTGGCCAGGGCAGCCGGCCTTTCATTTCCGCGAACGCGACCGCGGGCTTCAGCCGCGTGGGGCTGGCGGCGTGGAGCGCGCTGCGACTTTCCACCGCCGCCGCGGCGGCGCGGTCGGCCGCTTCCGCCGCCGCCGCGTCGCCGTCCATGCGCGCGATCAAATCTTTGAGGTTGCCCGCAGTTTGAGCCAATTGGTCGGCGCGGCGGCGTTCGCCGTCTCGCGCGCCCTCCCGGTCCGCCAGCGCCTTCTGCCGCGCATCGACCAGGGCGGCCAGCCGCGCTCTGTCGACCGCCAGCGTCTGTGCGCTCGCCGCGAGACCCTGCCGTTCCTCCTCGATCTGGCGGCCGAGATCGGTGATCTCCGTGAGATCGCGCCCCAGCGAATCGGCGTCGCGCTTGATGTCGCCAACGAGGCCGCCCACGACCCCGGCGGCGCGCACCGCCTGCGCCATGTCGTCGGGGGCCACGAAGATCGCGGGCGGGGCGTCGCGGGTCAGCCGTTGCAAAGCGGCGAGCAGTTCGCCGATGCGCTCGCGCCGCTCGGCGGTGGATTTAACCAGCGCGGCGGCGCCGCTCGCCGCCTTGGACAGGCGGGCCGTGGCGTCGGCGCGATCGGCCTCGGATTTCTGCAACCGCGCCGTCGTCTCCAGCAGCGCCGCGTTGAGGCGCGTGCGGTCGAGCTTGATCGCCTCGACGTCGGCCTCGATCTTGCGCAATTCGTCATCGGAGGCCTTCAAATTGGTCTCGACGCCGCGCAACTGCATTTCCTTGAACGCGCGATCGCCCGCCGCCGGCTCTGCGGCGAACGCGGGGCTCGCCAGCGCCAGTGCGCCCAAGGCCAAATGAATCCAGCGAATCGACATTCCGCCGGCATCATCCCGCAAGTGCGGGCCAAAGGCGATTACGCCCGATGATACGGATGCCCGGTGAGGATCGTCAGGCTGCGATAGATCTGCTCGGCGGCCATCACCCGCACGAGCTGGTGTGGCCAGGTCAGTGCGCCGAACGCGACGACCGAGCGGGCGGCGCGGCGGAATTCCGGGTCGAGCCCGTCCGGCCCGCCGATGACGACGGCGTAGACCCCCTGTCCGGAATCGCGGGCTTTGGCGATGTCCCGCGCCCACCCCAAGCTGGTCGCCGCGTTCCCGCGCTCGTCGAGAGCGCAAACAAGCGCGCCCTTGCCCGCGATTTCCGCCAACGCGCGACTTTCCGCCGCACGCCGCTCGTCGAGATCGCGCGCCTTGGCCTCGTCGATTTCGCGAAACGAAACGCTCGTCAGCCCCGCAGCGCCGGCGAGCGCGGCCGCGCGTTTTGAATATCTGTCGAACAATTCGCGCTCGGGTCCGGCTTTCAGCCGCCCGACCGACGCGAGGATCAGCTTCACCCCGTCAGGGCGTCGCTTCGAGCGCCTCGGCGGGGCGGAACGGCGCCCACATCTTTTCCAGATTGTAGAACTGCCGGATATCCGGGCGGAACACGTGGACGATCACGTCGCCCGCGTCGATCAGCACCCAATCGTTGACCGGCTGCCCCTCCACGCGCGGCGTCCGAAACCCCTGCTCGCGGCAGGCCTTGAGGATACGGTCCGAGATGGCGCCGACATGCGTGCTGGACCGTCCCGTCGCGACGATCATCACGTCGGCGAGAGAGGTGCGGCCCGCACAATCGATGGCGACCACGTCTTCAGCCTTGGCGTCGTCGAGACTCGTCAAGATCGTCGTGGCCAGCGCACTCTCCAGCGGCGCGACCGTGGGCGATTTGGCCGGCGCGGCTGTGCGTTTGCGGGGGCGTTTGGCGGGGGCGTCCTGCGTAAGGCTCAGCTTTAGGCTCCGGGAAAGGGTTGCATGATGAAAGTGCGCAGATCGGCGGGCTTTTTCAAGGCGCCCCGAGATAATGATCGTCGCTGACCGGTTCGAGCCATTCCACCGCCTTGCCGTCGAGCGATTCCTGGATCGCGATATGGCCCATCGCGGTCGCGGGCGCCGCGCCGTGCCAATGCCGCTCGTGGGGCGCGAGCACGACGACATCCCCCGCCCGAACCTCCTCGACCGGCCCGCCCTCCCGCTGTACGCGGCCAAGGCCGGATACGACGATGAGCGTCTGGCCGAGCGGATGCGTATGCCAGTTCGTGCGCGCGCCGGGCTCGAACGTAACGAGATTGCCCGCTATGCGCGAGGGCGGCGCGACGGGAAACAACGGGTCGATGCGCACGGTCCCGGAGAACCAGTCGCCGGGGCCTTTGCCGGAGGGGCGGGACCCGGAAGGATAGATGTGCATAGGGGCCTCGGAGTTTCCGTTGTTATATAAATTGAGCGCAGGTGGCGCCGCGTCGCCCACGGACGCCGATAGTCTCACAATTTCCGGGCGGTCTCAAATGTGAAGGGCAACGCCCCTCGGATTATCGGGTGGTTTCTTGGGACAGGATAATAGGCGTCCCGACCTGGTCGAGCAGGGCTTGAGACGCGTCGCGATTGGGTGTTTCGGTCCAAGGTCAGGGAGCGGGACGGGTTCGTCGATGGTTAGTCCGCAGGACGTCTTTTCCTGCTCGATGACGAACAAAGGCGCGCGCTCGTCGCCATGGTCGAGGCGGGTCCTAACCCAGCGACTCACGAGGTCGTGCGCTGGGGGTTGATCGATCGAGCGCCATGGGTGTTCGACGCGTACGGACTGTTGGCGAACACGCAGATCCTGAGCCGCGCACTGCGTGTGATGGAGAGCTGGCTTCGGTTGTCTGCACAGATTTCCGCAGACGATAAGTGGCGTCCTGCCGGGTGAGGGGAACTTTCCGCATAGGGGTTGGGACGGAGGGAGGGTGTAGCCCGACCGGAGGTCCAACCCCTATGCGGTGCGGAAAATCTCATGC
>JAYVYJ010000034.1:0-9215 GCA_043784465.1 Hyphomicrobiales bacterium | reverse complement strand
GCGCCAGCACGAGCGCCGCCGCGCCGAACGCGCCTTCATAGAAATCGCCAACCGCCTGCGTTCGGGCGCGGCCGAGGAAGGCGCTGGCGGGAATTGCGGTGAGCGAGCGCAGATAGGTCATCCCCACGCCGCCCAGCACCAACGTGAACGCGAAGGCGCCGTAGTCGCGCGGGGGCATCAGCGCGATCAGGGCGAGATTGAGCCCGAAATGCAGGCCGCTCTGCATGACCTCGCCGCCCAGCGTCAGCGCGAGGCGTCGCCAATCCTGAAATCTGGCCATCATCGGGTCTTGGCCGCGAGCGACAGGGCCGGGGCGGCGGGGGCGCGCGACGCCGCGCGCGCGGCCAACGCCAGCGCCTCGGCCGCTGCGCGGCGGCTGAACAAGGCTTCGTAGCGCGCCCGGGCCTGTCGGCCAAAAGCGGACCAGACCCCGGGCGCCTCCACGAGAGCTTTGAGCTTCTGCGCGAGCGCCTCCGCGTCGCCGGGGGGGACATGCCAGCCTGTCTGTCCGTCCACGACGACCTCGGTCAACCCGCCGATGGCCGAGACCAGCGCGGGGCGGGCGAAAGACATCGCCTCGATGGCCGTTCGGCCAAGCGATTCAGGAAGTTTGGAGGGCGCGACGACGACGTCGGCCCAGCCATAGATCGGCGCGGTGTCCTGCGCGAACGGCTCGACGGAGACGATGCCCGAGAGCCCGGCGGCGGCGACGTCCTCGTGCAGTTTGATCTCCAGGGCCGGATTCTCGAAGGCGCCGCCGACCATGCGCACGCAGAATTTCGCGCGCGCGGCGTCCGGCAACCGGGCGAGCGCGGCCAGTAGCACGTCCTGTCCCTTGATCCGGTTAATGCGGCCAATCAAAGCCAACCGCAACGGGCGCGAGCCGTCGTAATCAACAGGCTCGGGTGCGGCGGGGCCGTCGAGGCCGTTGTAGATCACGTCGTAGGGACGGTTCCCCGGGGGCGCGAAGCTGTCGCGGGTTGCGCGCGAATTGAACACCAACCGCGCGCCGCTCCATAGGGCCAGCGCACGAAACACGTCGCGCGTGCGCCCGGTTGTGATCTCATGGACGTGCAGCAGGCAGCGGCCCGGAAAAAAACGCGCGGCGATCTGGTAATCGAGCACGACGGACGTGTTGATGTAGCAAAGGTCTGCGCGCACGAGGCGCCGGCCTGCGCGCCATAGCGCGGCGGGCAGCGCGAAGGGCCATGTCAGGGCCAAGCGGGCCAGCGTCTTGCGACGCAGCACGAACAGGGGCTCGTAGCTTATCTGGTCGGCGAGCGGGGTCAGCGGGGCCGTGATGGGTCCCTCGCGCGGCAGCACCACTTCGATCGCAGCCTGAGGAAAGGACGCGCGCAGCGCCGCCACGCTCTCCACGAAACAACGATCCGAGCCATAAAGCTCATAGCCCTGATGTACGCAAACGATCCGCATAGGTTGAATCCGTGGCCTCTTGCGACCCCTGTCGGCAAGCCCTGTGCCAAGGCCCTGCGCTTGCAGCCCCCTGCCCAAGCAGGCCGAACGAAAGGACGTTCGGCCCGGATCGGCACAGAGGGCGCCCCGGAATGGAACATCAGGACAAGACGCTGCTTATCCTTGGAACGCGCGGCCTTCCCGCCAACCACGGCGGCTTCGAGACCTTCGCGGAGAAGTTCGCCCTCTTCCTTGTGGAGCGCGGATGGAAGGTTGGCGTCTATTGTCAGGACGACGTCGCGGAAGTGACCGAGCCGGTGCGCACCGATATGTGGCGCGGAATCACGCGTATCTTCGTGCAGACCGCGCGCAAAGGGGGTCTGGGCGCGCTGGACTTCGACTGGAAATGCGTGCGCGACGCGCTGAAGCGGCCAGGCGTCTGTCTGGTATTGGGTTACAACGGCGCGGCGTTCCTGCCGGTCCTGCGATTGGCGGGAAGGAAAGTGTTCACCAACATGGACGGCGTCGAATGGAAGCGGCCCAAATGGTCGCTCCCCGTTCGCGCCTGGTTCTTCGCCAACGAGTGGATCGCGGCGTGGGCCTCGCAAAGGTTGGTCGCCGACCATCCGGCCATCGCCCGGCATTTAGCGACGCGCCGCCCGCGCAGCGCGACGGTGGTGATCCCCTATGGCGGCGACGCGGTGGACGACGCGCCCGTCGCGCCGCTCTCGCGATTCGGCGTCGAGCCTGGGCGTTATCTGATTTCGATTGCGCGCATCGAGCCTGACAACAATATCCTGACGTTGGTGCGCGCGTTCTCGGCGCATCGGCGCGGCATGAAGCTGGTGGTTTTAGGCAAGCTGGAAAAGAACAGCGCCTACCACAATGAAATCCGCGCGGCGGCGAGCCCAGAGGTGATCTTCCCCGGCGCGATCTACAATGCCGACATCGTACGCGCGCTGCGCTTTCACGCGCGCGCCTATCTGCATGGGCATACCGTGGGCGGCACCAATCCCTCGCTGGTTGAGGCGCTCTGGGCGGGCAACGCCGTGATCGCGCATGACAACGCCTATAACCGCTGGACGGCGGGCGACGCCGCCGTGACGTTCAATAGCCTCGCGAGCTGCGAAGCGCAGATTTCCCGGATCATCGCCGACGATTCGCTCGTCGCCCGCCTTGCGAGGGCGGCGCGCGAGCGGGCGGCGGAGGCGTTTCAGTGGCGCGACGTGCTGACGGCTTACGAGGACGAATGTCTGGCGCTGGCGCCTCCAGCGGGCGCGCGTCCCTCCGAAGTCCTTCGCCCGGCGACGCCGCGATGGGTATGATCTCCCGACGCGCCGCGCTGGCGGGCGGCGCGGCTTGTCTTGGCGCAAGCCTCGCGGGAGGGGCCGCGCGCCGGAAGCCGCTCGCGCTGCGAAGGGGCGTGAATGCGTTTCCGTGGTTCCAGCTCACCACCGAATATCCGGCGCCGCGCAGGGATTATGCGTGGCCGCCGTTTCAGCCGACTCGGCCTGTGCCCGGCGCGGGCGACCTTGCGACGCTTCGCCGCGCGGGGTTCGACTTTCTGCGCGTGCCCGTCGATCCCGGTCCGTTTCTCGCCGCCTCCGCGCGTGACCGCGCCGCCTTGCTCGACGAGCTTGCAAACGTCGTCACTCTCTGTGTCGCGCATGATCTTAGCGTCGTGGTCAACGTGCAGGCCAATGGCGGCACGCATTACTGGACGCCCGAGCGCATGACGGGCAGCACGGACGCGCCCGAATTCGCAGGTTATCTAAATCTCGTGGGGGATATCGCGGCGCGGTTGCCGGAGAAGCGGGCCGCGCTGGAGCCGATCAACGAACCCCCCGGCGCCTGCGGCTCCTCTCAAACAAAAGAGGTGCGCAAGGCGCTGCTGGCGAAAGCGCGCGCCGCCAACCCCGATTTGACGCTAGTCGCTTCGGGCGGATGCGGCAGCCTGATTCAGGGCTTGGCCGATTTCGATCCCGCCGGACTTGGTGACTTCGGCCCGATGCTCACCACGTTCCACTTCTACGAACCTTATCTGTTCACCCATCAAAGCGCCTCGTGGATGGGGGAGCGGCTTTATCATACGCTGACGGGCGTATCGTGGCCGGGGACGGCGGGGTCTCTTGAGGCCGCGATGCGCGAGACGCGCGCGCGCGTCGAGGCGATGGTCCCCAAGCCGGAGCGCGAGGCGGTGCTGGACGAAACCGAAAAGGTGCTGAAGGTTTACTACGACGCCGCCCCGGCGCGGCCTTTTGTCGACAGGTATCTGGGCGCCGCCGCTGACTGGGCGCGGAGTCACGGCTTGAGCCCGGGCGAGGTGTTGCTGGGCGAATTCGGCGCGCTGAAAAGCGATGCGCGCACCCACGGCGCCCGCGCACCCGACCGGGCGCGCTATATCCGTGACGTTCGGGAAAGCGCCGAGGCGTTCGGTTTCCCGTGGGCGTTCTGGTGCCTGTTCGACAGCATGGGCCTGATGGACGAGCGCACGCGAGCGTTGGCCCCGGAGATCGTGGCGGCGCTGGGCTTGCGCTGAGCCAGCGGCGGCAACAGGCAGACGAAGATCAGCACGAGCTTGTCGAGGAAATTGGTCTTCACCGCGACGCTCTCGGACGCGTTGAGCAACACCGCCATCGCCACCACCGGCCCGATCACCCGCAGTCCGCGCCCGCGCAGCAATTCGCGGAAAAACCACGCGAGGCCGAGGAACACCGCCGCCATCGCGATTCCGCCCTGATAGAGGATCATGCGGACGAACGGGTTCTCGACGCCTTGCTCCAGCCCGAAATGGCGGCGCAGCGTCTCGACATATTCGATGTCCGGCCCGATCGCGAGTTCGCCCCACGAGAACGGGCGCAACATCTCGAACATGATGACGCGGGTGGCCGCGCTGCCGCTGTCGTCGGCGAAGCGCATCAGCAATCTGTCGGCGAGCCCGGAAGCCAGCAGCCCGACGACGGCGACGACGACGAGCGGAATCGCCGCCGCAGCCGCCGCCGCGCCGAGCAACGACAGGCGCCCGCGTCTGAGCGTTGCGAAGGCGGCGTGGATGGCGAACAGGGGCGCCGCGCCAAGGCAAACGACGATGGCGGTGCGGCCGCCAAACACCATGAGCGCGGTGAATTGCAGCCCCAGCAGACTCCAGCGCACCACCCCCGGCAGAGTCCTGGCACCCGCCATCAGCGACACGACGTAGATGCCCGTCAGCGCCGCGTTCATCAGCGGATGACCCTGAAGGGAGGTCGAGCGCGTGTCCTCCAGATGCGCCACGCCGTCTAGCCGGTAGGGGAAATACAGGGTCGAAGTCGCGAACTCGAAGAGGCCGAGCAACGCGTTGGCGGCCATCGAGGCGTGCAGCGCCAGCGTCAGCGGCGCCAAGTCGTTGGAGGCGAAGCCTTCAGAAGCGAAGTCATTGGACGCGAAGTCATTGGACGCGAAGTCGTCGAGCAGCAGCGCGAACGCCGCAGGCGCGGCGAGCGTGTCAATAAAGCCCGCCATGCCGGGGCCGGCGCGCAGAACCGTCGTCACCACCATGAAAGCTGAAAGCGTGAGCAGCCCCCACGCAGCGGGACGTTGCGTCAACTTGGCTTCCAGCCAAACGAGCGGGGCGCCGCTTTCGGCCGCGCGCCAGACCAGCGCAATAAAGATAAAATAGGTGAACGGGTGCAACTTGGTGACGGGGCTGCCCGTCAGGCCGTCGTAATTGTAGCCGACGAGCCACAACATGCCGCCCGAAACGCACATCAGAACCAGCGCGGCGACGAGCGTCGCCGCCTTCAGCGCAGCGCCGGGCGGACGTAACCTAGCCAAGATCCGACTCGACCAGCGCCGCCGCGTCGAACCGCGTCGCCGCGGCCAGCGCGGCGTCGGCCTCGCGCGCGATGTCGGCGAGCGGTTCGCCCGTAAGAGCGACGAACAGGCGTAGATCGGCCTGCGGGGCGAGCGGGGCGAGGCGCCCGTTCTCGCTCATCGCGCCCATGTCGATGATGACGAGGTCGTAGCAGCGGCGCACCCGCCGCAGCCGGAAGCCGTCGTTGCTCTCGCGTCGCCGGCCGGTCTGCGGGTCCAGCGGCCCCTTGGCCAGACGTACGAAGCGTTCGCCCTCTTGCGCGTAGGCGAGGTCCGCGATGGAATCCTCGCCGCGCAACAGGTCGCGTAATCCCCGTTCCTGGGAGGCGGCCTCGCCGGCGAGGTCGCCGTCGATCAGCAGGGTTTCGTAGCCCTCGCGTGCGGCGAAGGCGGCGAGGCGCTCGGCGAACAGGCGGCGCGCCGGCGCTGCGGCGAGCGACGAGGCGAGGAATATGCAATGGCCGACCCCGGCGCCGCCCTCCGTATCGTCGTGCGGCAGCGCGGCGAGCGCGGCGCTGGCCAACGGGTTGGGGCGTTGGTTCGCCAGATCCTGCGCCGTGATCTCGCCCAGCACGGCGACGTCGAGCGCGGCGCGCAATTGCGCGGCCGTGTAAAGATTGGGCTTCAGATATTCGCGGCCCAGCGCCCCGGCCGCGCCGAGGCTTAGCCCTAGGAACGTAGCGCCCAGCAACAGCGGAATCGTCGGCGGCCACGATTTCTGCAACGGCGGTTGCGCGGGCGTGATGAGGCGGGCGTTGGTGGTGTCGACGTTGGAAGCCTCCATCGTTTCGCGCGCGCGCACCAGGAACGCCTGATAGATCGTGCGCGCGGCTTCCGCCTGACGCTGCAACTCGCGCAGGTCGACGTCAGCCTTGCCGTCGTCGAGCGACTTGTTCTTCATGCCGTCGACCTTGCGGCCAAGCGCCTTTTCGTCGGCGTAGGCGCGCGCGTAATCGGCCTCTGCGGCCTGACGCAACCGCTGGGTCTCTTTGACGATGAGGCCGCGCACGTCGGCGAGCGATTGTTGCAGGGAGGCGATGTCGGGGTGGCGAGGGCCGAGTTGACGCCCGGCGCTGGCGAGTTTTTCAACAAGCGCGCCCTCACGGTCGCGCAGCTTGGCCATGACGACGGAGGACATCGCTTCGGGCGTGCTCTCCGTGCCCGCGTTGCGGCGCAACTGATCGAGCTGGGCTTTGAGCGAGGCGACGCGGTTCTGCGCGCCCGAAAGCTGCGCGGTCGCCTGGTTGATCTCCTGGTCCGACACCAGTTGCCCGGTCGAGACCACGAACTTGTGGGCGGTGCGGTAATCCTCCACCGCCGCCTCCTTGCGCGCGAGGTCGGCCTGCATCTCGCCAAGCCGGCTCTCCAGTTCCTTGGATGCGTCGCGTCCCGCCGCGGCGCGGGTCTCGCGCTGGTCTTCGCGATAGGCGGCGGCGATGGCGTTGGCGATGTCGGCGGCCCGCTGGGGCGAGCGCGCCGTCACCTTGAGGTCGAGCACGAGCGCCTTGTCGGCGCGGTTGTAATGCGCCTGTTTGCGCAGCGTCTGGAGCGTGCGCGCTTTCGCCGTCTGCTCCGCCGTGCTCGGATCGGGAGACTTGTACAACCAGGAGAAGCCGGAGGAGAGCGCGTTGAGAAGGCCGCTGCCGTTGAACTCAGGGTCGGCGTCGAGATGGGTCGCGGCGACCGCCCGCTTGAGCACCGTGTCCGACAGCAGCACGCTGCCCTGGCTCTCCACCTGCGTCACGCCGCCGTCGGCGGCGATGGAACTGGGGTTTACGTCGTTGGCGACGACCTGCTTGTCGCGGGGGTCGATGAGGATCTGCGCCGTCGCGGTATATTGCGGGTTGGCGAGCAGACAATAGGCGAGCGCGGCCAGAAACGCGCCTGCGCCGGCGAGCGCGATTGCCCGCCGTCGCCGCCAGAGGATGCGACCCACGGCGGCCGTCTCCACGGAATCGACTTCGCTGCGCGCCGCGCGCAGCGGAGCCAGGGTCGACGCATCCGGCGCCATCGCCATCTCTGCCCGCATTGAACCCGCCTGAACGCCCAACAGCTTTCTTATGAACGGAGCCCATTAACATCGCATTTACACTATCGACATTTGTTATTTCGCACCGGCTGCATTCTTGCGGTTTCTGTGATTGCGTGCGCGCTCAGGGGCGGTGGCGGATGAACATTGTTT
Organism: Hyphomicrobiales bacterium; assembly: GCA_043784465.1. Lineage (GTDB taxonomy): Bacteria > Pseudomonadota > Alphaproteobacteria > Rhizobiales > Beijerinckiaceae > Roseiarcus. Next base: position 1,768 of record JAYVYJ010000034.1, on the reverse strand, counting down.
TGCGTTTGGACGCCGGCGCCTTGCGAAAGGGGCATCTCGCCCTTGCCGAGAGGCTCGCGCAGCGGGCCGGCGTCCGGGTGGGCGTCAGGTTCGTAGAGACGCCAGCGCCGGCGCGCGGCGTCGAGGCGCTGTTTCAATTTGAAACATTGTTGTTTGGTCTGGAACGCGGCGGCCCTTCGGAGCGTGTCGCGCGCGAACGGTTCGACGCATTCGCCGAACGGGGCGATCCTTATCTGATTCTCGATCTGGCGGGCGAGCCTGCGCGCATCGAGGGGCGGGTTTGGCGCGTCGAATGCGACGGGGTGGGGTTGGAACGCGGCCTTATCTCGGCCGTGCTCGCCGGACGCACCCCCACGGTGCGCGTGTTAGGACCGCGCGGCCCGATCTCCGCCGGAAGGCCCGGCGCGGAGACGCTGGGCCTGTTGAAATCCAGCTTTGGCGAGATGCTTTCGCGGTCCGTAACGCTGATCGAGGCGGCGTTGGACGGCGCGGCCCCTGCCGTCGCGCTCGCGACTCTCAAGGACGTGGAGCCGCCCGCCGTCCCCGCTCGGGGATGGCTGGCGCGGGCGGGCGGGATCGCCAAGCGGCGGGTGGGGCGCGCGGTCTACGCCGCCCTGTGCCACTCGCCGCACTGGCGAGTCGGCTGGCGGCGCACGACGGGGGCGTCGCTTGGCGGCGGGCTGGGCGGCGGCTGGACCGACCTGCCCGACGACGGGCGCCGGTTCTACGCCGATCCGTTCCCGGTGGCCCGGAAGGGCCGCACGTTCCTGTTCGTCGAGGAATATGAGCATAGCCTCGGCAAGGGCGTGATCTCGGCGGTCGAGTGGGGGGCGCAGGGACCGCTGGGTGTCCCCGAACCCGTGCTGGCGCAGCCGGGGCACCTCTCCTATCCCAACGTGTTCGAGGCCGATGGGGAGATGTGGATGATCCCCGAGAGCGGCTCGGCGGGGACCATCGACCTGTTCCGCGCGACGTCGTTCCCCGGCGGATGGCGGCGGGAGGCCACGCTGGTCGCGGGCGTTTGCGCGAATGACGCGACACTGTTTGCGCGCGACGGCAAGTGGTGGATGTTCGCCACCGTGCGCGACGGCGAGGGGTCTTATTCCGACGCGCTGTGGCTGTGGACAGCCCCCGATTTCCGGGGGCCGTGGATCGCGCATGGTCTCAATCCCGTGATGATCGACGCGGCCTCGGCGCGGCCTGCGGGACGCATGTTCGAGCAGAACGGGGCGCTGTGGCGCCCCGTGCAGGATTGCCGGCGCGGCTATGGCGCTGCGCTGGCGCTGGCGCGGGTCGACCGCCTCGACGACGGAGGGTTCGCGCAGACCATAGCCGCCGTGATGCGGCCGGGGGCGGGATGGCCGGGGCGGCGGGTGCATACTTACAACGAGGCGGGCGGGTTCGAATTCATCGACGGCTCTGCCTTCGCGGCGCGCTGGGGAGTTTTGCGCGGACCGATGCGGCTGGCGCAGCGGCGGGAGTTGCGGGTGGCGACGATTTGAGGGCGGCTGCGAGCCAGACCTGCGTCCCCCGATGGTTGTTTCCAAATCGAAGTCTCCTCCGTATCCCGAGACGAAGCAGGCTTGCCTATCCGGTTGACACCCACACCCACTAGATTTAGCGTTTGGCCATGGATATCCTCCCGTGAAGACCTGCCTTTCCCCGAGTTTCTGCCGGAATTTCAGCGCATTTTCCCCGACGACGCGGCGTGTGCCGCTTATCTCGAAAAGGCCCGCTGGCGTGATGGGTTCGCCTGCCTAGGGTGTGG